>JAGLDK010000055.1 GCA_023145615.1 Ichthyobacteriaceae bacterium
TTTCCCCTTGTTAGAATATTTAATGTCTTTAGTTTTTAAAATATATTTCTAAAAAATGGTGCCCGGGAAAGGACTTGAACCTTCACGCGTTAGCACTAGATCCTAAGTCTAGCGTGTCTACCAATTCCACCACAGCCGCTTTAAATAACTTTTCTGTATTGCGAGTGCAAAGATATGTTAAAATGTTTATGTAGCAAGAATTTTAATACTTTTTTTAATGCTTTGATTATTGCTGAATTTACACCCAATAGTCATATTGTTGATATGTAGGTGTTTCAGCATAATTAGTAGCTTATTAAATGTAGATGTTGTGTAAACAATTTAAGTTTTTAGAGGTGCCATTAAATTTTAAGGTGTAATTATTTACAATTTTTAAAACTTAAATAAATAAGCCATAATCAAGCAAATTATTATGGCTTATTTATTTAAGTTTTTTTTTGTTTTCGGACTTATTTCTATAAGTGCAATAAAAATTTTGTAGAGTTTAAGATTTGTCTATTTTTATACAACTTATATAAATTTAATCAATTGTAAATGTTGTTTTAACAAGTTGCTGATTGTAAGTTGATTATTTATATTTTATAGTGTTAATATTATAGTTTGTTATGTTTTTTTTTAGAATGTGTTAGTTAAAAACAAACACATTTGTGAAATTTATTTAGCAACTCATATTTTATAATAGACCAAGTTTTTATGGCAGGACAAAAAAAATTCGGAGCATTTGGGGGAGTATTTACTCCATCAATACTTACTATATTGGGTGTAATTATGTATTTGCGTATGGGTTGGGTTGTTGGAAACGCCGGCTTAGTGGGTACTATTATTATAGTTTTAATAGCTCATGTTATATCTATATCAACAGGTTTAAGTGTGTCATCAATAGCTACCGATAAAAAAGTTGGGGCTGGTGGTATATATTATATTTTGTCGAGAAGTATGGGTATACCAATAGGAGGATCGATTGGTATAACTCTTTATGTTGGTACTGCTTTTTCAATTGCACTTTATTTAATTGGTTTTGCCGAGAGTTTTAATGGGTATTTTATGTTGCCCACCGATATAAACGGACTTAGAATTACCGGATCAATAGCCTTGTTAATGTTAACAGCTATTGCATTAATAAGTACTGCTGTGGCACTTAAAACACAGTTTTTTATTCTTACCGCAATTGTACTTTCTTTAGTTAGTATATTTTTGGGTACTGCCGAATTTGCACCACAAACTATTAATTTATTTTCTACTACCGATTCGGTTCCGTTAGAAGTTGTGTTTGCAATATTTTTCCCCGCAGTTACTGGTTTTACTGCCGGTGTGGCAATGAGTGGAGATTTAGAAAATCCTAAAAAATCTATACCTATTGGTACTATGCTTGCCATTGCTGTTGGTTTGGTTGTATATATTGCGTTGGCATTTTTTCTTTCGTATAACGTAGATTCCGAATTGTTAAAATCCGACAATAATATATTGATGAAAATATCAATGTATGCTCCGTTAGTTGTGGCGGGTGTTTGGGGAGCAACTCTTTCATCGGCTTTAGGTGGTATACTTGGTGGACCTAGAATATTACAGGCTATGTCATTAGATAAGGTTACTCCACGTATTTTTGGAAAAGGAAAGGGTAAGGAAAACGAACCGGTTAATGCACTTATTTTAGTTTATGTAATTGCTCAGGCAGGTATTTTAATTGGAGAACTTGAGGTTATTGCACGTGTGGTTTCAATGTTTTATTTGGCTGCTTATGGTTTTATAAATATGTCGTTCTTTTTAGAGGGATGGGCAAATCCTGATTTTCAACCAACTTTTAAAGTTAAGCGTTGGTTTGGATTTGTTGGTTTTATAGCCAGTTTTGGTGTAATGTTTAAGCTTGATATGGTGGCAATGTTTGCATCTTTTATAGTAATTGGAGGGGTGTATTTTTGGTTGCATAAAAAGCAAATTCAATTACAGTCGGGAGATGTTTGGCAAAGTGTGTGGGAAAATATTGTTATAAAAGGACTAAAGAAACTAGAAGCTAAAAAGTCTGTTAAAACCAAGTGGAATCCTAATATACTTTTGTTTAGTGGCGATAGTTCTAAACGTACATATTTATTAGAGTTTAGTAAATTACTTTCGGGTAGAACCGGAATTGTTACGAATTTCGATTTAGTTAAAAAAACTAACGGAACTGATGTTTTATCAAAGAAACAACAAACTATAACCGATAAAGTATATAAGAAATTAAATATTTTTGGACGTAAAGTTGAGGTTGATGATTTATATGATGGGATAGAAAATATAGCAACAACTTTTGGTTTTTCGGGTATCGATCCTAATACTGTTATGATGGGATGGGCAAGAAATACCAATGATCCTATAAAATATGCAACCCTAACAAAATCGTTAGGAAAGCTTGATTATAATCTACTTTATTTAGATTATAATAGTGTAAACGAATACGGTAGTTATAAAACTATTGATTTATGGTGGAGAGAGTCGGATAGTAATAATGCCGAAATGATGCTTAATATATCAAGGTTTATTACTCAAAATCCGAAATGGGGCAAGGCGGTTGTTAGAGTGTTGTTTGTAAATCATAATAACGCCAACAACTTTGTGGTTAGAACCAAAATTAATAGGCTATTGCAGAAATTAAGGGTTGAAGCCGATGTTTTAATAATTAATAACGGAATTGATCAAAATCCTTTTTACGATATAATTGAGCGTAAATCGAAAAAAACAGATTTAGTAATACTTGGAATTCCTGAAATTAATGAAGGTAAAAATGCAGAATTTGTAGGTAAAACTAATAAGTTATTAGATTTTTTAGGCACAACTTTACTTGTAAAAGCATCGAATAATTTTAATGATTTATCTTTAGAATTTAAAGAAAATAAGGTGATTGATAATTTCGAGGCTTTTCAGATAGCTCCGTTATTAAGTTCGAAATCAGTAGAAATTACTGACTTAGTTACCCAATTTGATAAACAATTATTAGGGTCTATTAACAAGATTGTTGATCCAGCGTTAACTTCTATTTCATCAAGTTACTATCATTTTTTCAAGGAAATGAAAGACAACTTCGATAGCTCTTTTAAGCACATTAATTTATTGTTTTATTACAGTGATATTAATTCGGAATTGCAAAGTTTTTTAGAAAAAGCTAACGAAATTTCGTTAAAATTTAAAAAGAGTAAACTGTCCGATAATCAGGCTTTGCTTGATGAAGGTATAAGAGTTTTAATGTACAAACAAAACTCAATGATGCAGAAATGTAAACGTAGAGTTAAAGTTGATCCTTTTGATAAAAGAGAGCTTGACATGTTTGAAACTAAAACTGTTATTAAGTGGAGAATGTTAACTGAGTATTATTATGGAACTGAAATTTTACCACAAACTCAGAGTTTATTATATGATTTTGGAGAAAGTAATTACACTTTAATAAATAAGTTTCAGAAAACAATTGTTAATGAAACACAGCAGTTGCTTGAGCAGGTGCTTATGGGCAAAAATAAAACCGAAATTTTAAATGATTATAAAAATAAGGTTAATGCGTTTTTTGAATTTGTATTGCAGGAAAGTTTAGAAGTAGAAGCTAAGTTTCAGAAATATATACGACATAATTATAGGGGTGTTAGTAATAAGTTGATGAAAGATGCTGAACATCCAGATATTAATAGTAGAATTAATAGACTTAAACGTAGAACTTTTAGTTCGGATTTAGAAACCTTTAAAGAGGATATATTAACATATTCGGGTTATTGGTTAAATAATCAAGAGCTGTTTCATAATCAACTTGAATCGGCTTTTAGCCTTGCAATGTCAAGCCATTCAATAACAATTACCAATAGCAATATTGCAAAAGCTGTTTATAATTCGGTTGTTGTTGCTCAGTTGCATAATGCTCAGGAATTATCGGAAATTACATCAGAAGTAAAAACAATTTTCAATAAAGGAAAGCTTGATGATACTTACACAAACAAAACCTTAAATGATTTTGCTGATGGTATGCAAAGGTTTAGTTTGGGTAATTTGTTGGAAGAAAGAGAGGAAGAAATTTACTCGGTATCAAGCACGCATCTCGACGATGTTAGTTTAATGAATTTCGATTCTATTTCATCTTTTCATAAATGTCAGACCGATTGTGTTGAAAGTGTTACTGTTGATTTATGGCGAATTCAGGATTATATTATTCAATCGTCGTATTTGTCTCCGTTGCAAAAATCAATTTCCGAATTAGAATTTACGGCCAATAAAACCAACGAAATTATTTATAATACTTCTAATTTACTGAAACATCAGATTGAAGAATTAGATAAAGTAGAAAATGGAGAAGAAATAATAAAAGGGTTTGATGAAGTAAATGCTAATATTGAAAATATTATAGGCAGAATTCAACAGTCGTACGATAGTTTTGTAGATAAAACTAATACCGATTTGCATAGTGCCATAATTGATTTAGATCCAAAGTCGATTGTAGAATCTTTAGAAACACTATCTCAGTTTGCTAAAAATCCGGGTGGTACTGATTTTCAGAAATGGTTAAAAAACCGAAAGGCATTTGTTTATTTATTGTATCTGGGATTGAAAAATTTCTTTATTCAGAGAAAAAAGAATATTGATTACATAAAGTTTGAAAAGAAATATTCGGGATACAATAATGTAATAGAACAGGCAAGTAACTTTATTACATCAATAAGTATTAACGAAAAGGTATCTAAAAAAATGACGTTTTATTATGTCAAACTTTTTAGTGGAAGTCATTTAGGTTTGGCTAATAGCGATAGTAGGGTTATGATGTTGGATACTGCTGTAAATTCAATTAATAAAATTAAAAGCGGTGTTAGTGGTGGAATAATGACAATAGGAGAGGCATCGTCGGGAAAAACACATTTTACAGAAACCATTGCCAAGAGTTTACTAAAAGGAGAGAAGTATCATATTAATCCGGTGGCTAATCAAAATTTCGATATAAATGATATGCACAATGCCTTTAGATCAATGTTTGATAAAAAGGGAACTACCGATTATATTTTATCGAGATTAGAACCTGGAGCAATTTTAATTTTTAATAATATTGAACGTTGGTGGATGAAATCGACTAATGGCGATAAGATTATAAATTACTTGGCATTGATGATTGAAAAGCATGGGGCTAATCATTATTTTTTATTGAACTGTAATATTTATAGTTTCGATATAATACGTCAAACAACTAATATTGAAGCAAGTTTATTATCAACAATAGTTATGTCGCCAGTAAATTTGGTTGAATTGTCGGATATTATTAGAAAACGACATAGAGCTGCTGGAGGGGAGATTTTATATAGTAAAAGGTTAGTTTGTGATTTAAAATTAAAGGATAGTTTGTATGAAAATATCTATTCTAAATCGAAAGGTAATGTAGGTACTGCACTTAATATTTGGTTAAGTAGTATTGTTGAAGACGAGGAAGGTAATTTAGAAATAAAATCACCAAAGATAAATGCGTTTCCTAGCATAATTAGTCCTGAATGGAAGTTAGTATTGTATCAATTTATATTGCACGATAGAATTAGTAAAAAACATATTAAGGAAATTTTTAATAAATCGGAACAGGTTTGGGTTGAGAGAACTTTGTTAGAAATGACAAAAAGTAACTTGATTTATAAGCACTCTAATAATTTTTATTCGTTAAATGGTGGTTCAAAATATTATGTTGAAAATTGGTTGAAAGACTATAAAATATTAAAGTAACAGATGGAACATTATTCAGGATATATACCGTACGAAACCGTTATAATATATGCTGTAATTATTTTATTTATAAAATTTTTGTTTTATATAATGGATAATTACGTAATGCCTTTTTTTGATAAAAAATTTACATCAATAAAGTATTGGAATAGGTTTAAAATTATAGTTTGGATTTTTGCTATTTCAATATTTTATTACAAATTAGTACATTATAATTTAATTATAACATTGGTTTTTACAGTTATAATTATTGGTGTAGGTTGGGATTATTGGAAAAGTGTATTTAATGGAACTTTAATTAAGTTTGAAGGTAAAATGCATATTGGAGATAATATTATAACTGATTTTGTAACCGGAGAAATTAAAAAGATTAATCTGGCAAATACCGAAGTTGTTAATGATAATGGAGAGGTAACCGTAGTGCCTAATAGTAAATTACAAGAGGTTGCTATAAAGCGTTTAAATGAAAAAAATAAAACCAAAACTCATAGGTTTAGTGTAGAAATATCGGATGTTAAAACTTCAGATGACGTTTACAAGTTGGCTGTTAATTGCCCTTATATTTCGGTGCATCAAAAAATAAAAGTGCGTAAAACCGAGGAGGGTAATTATTATGTTTTGGCATCGGTTGTAGATAAAGTATTTATGGAAAAAACGTGCAACTATTTTAAGGGAGTTAATTAATGCTTTTTAAAATTGATAATTTAGCAATACTATTTCTCTTTTTTTCTTATAAATATTTAATATAATTCAACTTAAAAACAAGAAAGCAAAATGACATACGATATTATAATAATAGGAGGAGGTGCTTCGGGAATGAGTGCAGCAATAACATTTGGATCGGCTAAAAGTAAGTTCGATTGGGCTGCTGATAAAAATATATTGGTAATTGATTCTGGAAAAAGTGATGTTAATTCGGCTTCGTTTTGGAATGCTCCAGGTATTTTTTTTGGTAAAAATGGTAAGGAGTTAATGCAAGACATGCATAATCAGTTAGATCAATATAAATTGATAGAAAAAGTACAAGATTTTGTAGAGGAACTTGATAAGGATGATGATTTGTTTGTTGTAAAAACCGATAAAGAAACTTATAAAGGTAAAACTGTAATTTTAGCAACAGGACTTCAGAAATTCAATATAAAAACTTCTCTTATTGATGCATCGGTACACGATAAAATTGCAAGAAAAGGTAAAGTTAAACTTGAGAATAAAAATGGTATAGTATCTGAAAACTTATACGTGTGTGGTGCTGCAGCAGGGCATCAAACCATGTTTGCAATTGCATCAGGCGATGGAGTTAGAGCAGCATGTGAAGTGTTGAGCGATTGGGGTGGAAACTTTTTTGTACCACATGATAATGCGTTTAAATAGGACTTAAAAGTTATTTGAACTTGAATATAAGTTAGCATTGTTATTACTTTATATATTTTTTATTAAAATGTATTGAGTAATAATAATGCTTTTTTTATTTACAATTATCAGTAGTTGTTATTGCATAATAATAATAATAATAATAATGTTTTACTGATAGATGTAAAATAAATAAAACTTGTAATTACTATAATATTAACCATTGATAATTAAAAATTAACCATTAGTAAATAACCTTGTTTTTGAACTTAACCGATTGAAATTTAATGCTACCCTATAATGTTTGTTATTACATAATATTTATAGAATTTAATACTTAATTTAAATCCTTAAATGGTGTAATTAGTGTTAATGGAAATAATTTTGGCATATGATTTTGGCGTTTTAGAATATACGGTATATGGCGTGTATTCAATAATTGTTATATATACGTTGTATAAAATAGTATCGGATACTTACGATACTACTAAAACAATATTTTATATAACAATAGTACTTGCATTTCCAATGGTTGGAATTTACATTTATTATGCGCTTGGTGTAAATTATAGAAAATACCGTATTTACTCTAAAAAAATTAAAATTAATAATAATTTACAAACTCAAATTAATAGTTTGTATGCCGAACAAATGAAATCAATGGAGAGTATTCCTAAAGAGATGTTTGGCGATTTTTACAGTTTAGCATATTTTTTACTTAACGATGCTAAAGAGTTATTGGGTTACAATAAACTTAATTTACTTAATAATGGAGAGGTTAAGTTTCCACGCTTGTTTAATGATTTAAAAAAAGCCAAAAAGTATATTCATATTGAATATTATATGTGGGAAAATGGTATTATAGGAAATCAGTTAAAAGATATTTTAATTAGTAAATCGAAAGAAGGAGTTAAAATACGAGTTATTTACGACGCATTTGGATCTCAGGGTATTGGAGGTAAAATGGTAGAAGATATGCAAGCAGTTGGAATAAAGATTTTTCCAATTTTACAGGTCAAGTTAGTTGCCTTTGCAAGTAGAATGAATCACCGAGACCACCGTAAAATAGTTGTTATTGATGGTTTAATTGGATATATAGGAGGTGTTAATATTTCGGATAGATATGATAATAGATATAATAACGGAGAGTATTGGAGAGATACACATTTACGTATTGAAGGTTTTACAGTAAATAATCTTCAGCATCATTTTATAGCAAATTGGAATTATTGTTCGGATGAAAAATTAGTAGCCAACCACGAGTTTTTTGTTTATGATAATTATTGGAATTCGAAAAACATAAGAGATCTTACTCAAATTGTTGTTGGCGGTCCTGACTATAAAAGATCGTATATTTTATATGCTTTTTTTAAAATTTTTACTTTAGCAAAAAAACGATTATTTATTACAACACCATATTTTATACCCGATGAAAGTGTATTGTTAGCTTTAAAACAAGCCGCTTTAGGTGGGGTAGATGTAAGGTTGATAGTTCCGTATGTACCCGATTCGAGGTTGGTAGGTTCTGCAACACGATATTATTTGCAGTTTTTATTAAATGCAGGTGTTAGGGTGTATTTATATTATAAGGGTTTTATTCATTCTAAAACAGTAGTTGCCGATCAGTTTGTAAGCGTAATAGGTACTGCAAATTTAGATATCAGAAGTTTTAGTTTAAACTACGAGGCAAATGCAATAGTTTACTCTAAAGAAGTTGCAATAAAGCTTGAAGGTACTTTTTACGAAGATTTAAGATATTGTAAAGAATTAGAGTATAACGAATGGATGAAAACATCTAGAATTAAAAAGTTTGAATATAATATAGCAAGGTTATTATCTTCTTTTTTATGATAAACTTTACAATAAACTATAATGGTTTGTTGCTACTGTAAGTCTTATAATATTAAGATTTACAGTAGTAACAAACCAATGATTTTTTAAACGAATTAGAGTTTATAGGTAGTAGGTAATTGACAATTAAAAATTATATACTTATACAAATTCTTCTCCTTTTTCTCTTCTAACATCCTGAACAAAATATTTTATTTTTTGTTCGTCTTCTTTTTTACAAATAAGCAAAGATTTTTCTTCATCAACAATAATGTAATCATCTAAACCCTGAATTACTGCAATTTTATCTTTACTAACTTTTACAATATTATTGCTTGAGTTATAAAAAGTAGTATTCTTATTAACGCAAGCGTTATTTTCCGAATCGTGATTTATATGAGTATATAAAGAACCCCAAGTACCTAAATCCGACCAACCAAAATTTACAGGTAAAACAAACACATTGTTAGCCTTTTCCATAATTCCATAATCAATTGATTCTTTAGGGCAAGTAGGATATATTTTTTGAATATATTTATCTTCTTCTAAAGTATTGTAGTACTCATTACCTTCATCAAACAACTCGTAAGTTTCGGGTAACGATGTTTCAAAAGCTTTTATAATTGCTTTCGATGTCCAGATAAAAATACCCGAATTCCATAAAAAATCACCACTATTAATAAATTCCTGAGCAATTTCTGCGTTTGGTTTTTCAGTAAAAGTTTTAACTTTTTTAATGTCTTTATTTTCGGCAGTTTTACTTTCGCTAAATTGAATATATCCATATCCTGTATCCGGACGAGATGGTTTAATACCCAAAGTAATTAACGATTGTTCTTTTTCGGCAGTTACTAAAGCAGTTTCAATATTTTGTATAAATAAATTTTCGTTTGTAATTAAATGGTCGGAAGGAGCCACAATTAAACGAGCGTTTTTATTAAGTGCGTGAATTTTAAATGCTGCATAAGCAATACATGGAGCAGTATTTCTCATCATTGGTTCAAGTAAAACCTGACCTTCGGTTACTTTAGTAAGTTGCTCTAATACCTGATTTTTATACATTTCGTTTGTTACAATGTATATATTTTTGCTTGGCACAAGTACGTTAAGTCTTTCAAAAGTCATTTGTAATAAGGTTTTTCCAATACCTAAAACATCATGAAATTGTTTAGGAAATTTGGTAGTACTCATAGGCCAAAATCTCGATCCTATACCACCAGCCATTATTACAGCATAATTATTATTGTTATTCATCTCCTTATATTTTTATAGTGTAACAACCTCAGTGTTTGGATTAAATGCGTAAGTTGAATTTGTTTTTAATTCCTTACACCAAACTCTAGTTCGTTTTATTTCTCCTTTAATAAAAATTCTTTCTTGTTCGTCTTTTATCATGAATTTCTGACCATTTTCGAGGTCAAAAACCGTAGTGCAAATATCAATATTTGTATTGTATTGTTTTAATGCTTTTGATAAAAAAATATCGCTATCAGTACTAGCTTTCGGATTTATTGAGTAGTTATTTATAGCGGGTATTAAATTATCAGGAAACATATTATTATTCAGTAATTTTTGTAACATTTTACTAAATGTTTGCTTCCATTGTGCGCCATGCGGAGCAACTTTGTTTTTATAACTTTCCCAAACTAATAAATGAGCATATTCATGATAAAAAGTAAAGGCAAAAGCATATTTGTTGAGATTGCCATTTACAGTAATTTTATGTCCGTTATTTCCATGTGGATTTCTATAATCTCCTATTTTAGACTTTCGGCCAGGTGTTATTACAAAATGAATTTTTTTGTCTTTTATAATTGACTCAGCTAAATTTATATGGTTTTCAGGAAAATATTTTTCTAAAACATTGCGCATACTAGCTAAACTTATTAAGTAATGGTTTAATTAACCAACATCCACAAACTTTTATTAGGCTATGGATTTAGTGGTTACAAAATAATATTGCGTTAAAAGGTGTACTAAAAGCTATTAAGTAGTTGTGTCGCAATTTACAATATGATTTGTAATATAAATTACTATTAAGTCTAAAATTTATGTCGAAAAAAAAACATATCAATATTGAATAATAAAGCTGCTTACGGTATTATTTTATCTAACGAAATATAATACATTTTACCTCCAATTTTCTTGTAATACTCATCGGTAATAATAAGTTCATTTTTCGATATAAACTCAATTGATTCTTTTTGAGATATGGTTTCTAAATCTATTATTTCGTTATTACTAAGTTTTAATTTATCGGTATTAGTAAAAGAATAAATAAAAACTCTGTCGGAAGAAAGTAGTGCAATTTTAGATTTATCAGTATTTATTGATGCAGATGTAATCCAACATAAATACATGTTTTCTGTACAGGTAATAAAGCTCGATTGAAACTGTGCTATTGAATTATTATTATTATCTGTATTTTTAAAATCATTTAAATCAATCTTAAAAATATTAGAAACTCCATTAAAAGGAACCGATCTGTTTTTTGTAAAAATATACAAGCTGTTATTTAAATAAATCATAGCTTCGGCATCGTACTTAATATTTGTAGAATATTTAAAATTAATAATTTCGGGGTGTATAGTTTTGTTTTTCGATTTAAGTTGAGATTTACTGATTTTAATAATTTTACAATTATTTCGGCTTCTGTTATTATCTCCAAAATCTCCAATATATAAATTGCCTTCTTCGTCTTTTGTTAATTCCTCCCAATCAATATTTTTGCAATTTGCAACGTGTTTTTTGCGTATTATTTCTCCTTTATAATTAACCAAAAAAATATCCGAATCGTTTCCCGAATCGTTAATCATCCAAAAAGTAGAATTTGTTTCAAACGCAATTCCAGAAGCTTCGTTAAGTGCTTCCGGAAGTTTAGTAACCGTATATAATTCGGCATAATTATATACGCCAAACCATATTAGTAAGTTGAAAATTTTATGAAAAAAATAAAGTTCGAACATTGTTGTTAAGGGGTAAGGGTAAATTTAAAAGGGTTTTAATAGTTTGTTACTTTTGCTGTAATGCTTATTTATAAAGTGTTAAATTGATAATTTTACATTGTAAAACTACACAATTAACCATTAATAACCCCTCGTTCAATACTTTCGGGTAGCCTAGATAGTATTTCGTAAATAAAGAAATAACTTTTGTTTATATAGGACAAAAATGAAACTTCGTTTTTGCCTTGATACCCAATTAGTGTAACCTGATTATTAATATCGATATTTTCAATATCCGAAACATCGCAAACTAAAATATTCATATTTACTTTTCCAACAACTTTTGCAAATTTTCCGTTTACCAAAACTTCTCCAGTATTACTTAAATTTCGGTTATAACCATTACTATATCCAATTGGCAGAAGCATTATTTTAAGTTTTTTATCGCTTTTAAAATCAACTCCGTAACCAATGTATTCTCCGGCATCAACATATTTAATTGCCATAATAACAGTGTTCCAATTAAGTATTTTTCTTATCGGGTTAATTTTTGTTTTGTGTGTTGATAAATAGTTTTCAAGAGTTTCTAACGATGGCCAATATCCGTATAATAAAACACCAATTCTAACCATGTCTAATTTCGATTGGGGGTGGTTTATTAAACCTGCCGAATTTGCAATGTGTTTTAGCTTGGGGTAAATGTTGTTTTTATTTAGATAATCAATTTTTTGAGTAAAAGAAGTTAATTGACACAGTAATCGGTTTTTATATTCTAAACTATCGGCACTTCCGAAATGAGAAGTTACACCTGCAATATTTAATAGGTTATTGTTTTCTTTTATAATAGAAACAACTTCCTCCAGTTCAAAATTATTTAAACCAGTTCTGTTCATTCCAGTTTCTAAATCTAAATGAATATTTGCTTTTACATTTAAAACCTTAGCGTGTTTAATTGCTTTTTTTAAATCATAAATTGTGGCAATAAAAAACTCAATTTGGTTATTTAATACCCAATTAATATCGTTGTTTGATACATAACCCAAAATCATAAGTGTTGATTTTGATGATTTATGATAAAACACATCTCGAGCTTCGGTTGACGAAAAAACTGAAAAATGATTTATTCCGGCTTTTTCAAAACCTTTTAACATTAATGCCGATCCATGTCCGTAGGCATTACCTTTTATTACCGCCGATACTTTTGTTGAATCTCCGGCTAATTCTTTTATAAATGAAACATTGTGTTTAATATTGTTGTAATTGAGTTCAATTTTAGATGTGCCATTTATATTAAAACTCATATTAAGTGTTTTATAAGTAAGGGTTAATTTTTAAGGTTTTTTATAAAACCCGCAATTTATAGAGCTGTTATTATAGTTACTAACGGTATTAACAATTTCCGCTACATTTGTTAAGCAATAATGTTTAATAATAGTTTGTTACTTTTTATCGTAATACACTGTAAATAAATGAAATTAAGTGTAAAAAAAACTAGAACCATCTATTGTTTAATATTGTTGTTTTTCAGAGTATTAAATTGATAACAATATTTGTTACTTGAATTTAAGTTATAATTTAACGGAGTATATATTTAATCTAAAATTAAAATAATTAGTTGTTGTAAATGTAAAAGCATAAAGAAAAATAAATTATTATCTTCGCCAACAGTTTTTTTACATCGGTTGTGTGGCATAGCAATTGATATATATAATTATGTTGCTTAAATCGGAAGGATGTAATAAAAGCTATTGGTTGATAATCATAATGTTAAGTATTATTTGCAATAATTTATTTATGACACGATGTCAGATTGATTTTATTAATGCAATGATGACAGTACTTAAAAAAGAAGATAAAATAGGATGATGAATATAGATAGTTTTTCTCTACAAAATATAGTTGACGAAGATTCGGACTTTATTCCGTTAATGTCAACCGAAGACGAAGAAGAGTTACATAACGAGGATTTGCCAGAGGTACTTCCTATTTTGCCACTGCGTAATACAGTTTTATTTCCGGGTGTAGTAATTCCAATTACTGCTGGCCGAGATAAATCAATTAAATTATTACAGGAGGCAAATGCTGGGGATAAAACAATTGGAGTAGTTTCTCAGATTGATTTTAATGTTGAAAATCCTGAACCTGACGATTTAAATAAAATTGGTACTGTAGCTCGTATTCTTAAAATATTTAAAATGCCTGACGGAAATACAACTGTAATTCTGCAAGGAAAAAAACGTTTCGAAGTTAAGGAATATTTAGAAACCGAACCATATTTAAAAGCAACAATTGGTGCTGTTTCTGAAACCAGAGATTATGTTGAAGACGATGAATTTAAGGCTATAATTGATTCGTTAAAAGATCTTTCTTCTCAAATTATTAAGGAAAATCCAAATATTCCGAGTGAAGCATCTTTTGCATTAAAAAATATTGAAAGCTTACCTTTTTTAATAAACTTCATATCATCTAACATGAATTTAGATGTTACTGATAAACAAGATTTATTAGAAACACACGATTTAAAAGAAAGAGCTTTAAAGGGACTTAAACATTTAACTGTTGAGTTACAAAAATTAGAGCTTAAAAACGATATTCAGTCTAAGGTGAAAGTTGATTTAGATCAACAACAGCGCGAGTATTTTCTTCATCAACAAATGAAAACCATACAAGAAGAACTTGGTGGAGTTTCGTATGAAGAGGAATTAGAGGAAATGCGTGCTAGGGCCAAAAAGATGAAATGGTCGAAAGAAATTGGCGAAACATTTGATAAGGAACTTGGTAAATTACAACGTATGAATCCTCAGGTTGCTGAGTATTCGGTACAGCGTAATTACTTAGATTTACTTTTAGATTTGCCATGGGGAGTTTATTCTGAAGATAATTTCGACTTAACTAATGCCAATAAGGTTTTAGATAAGGAGCATTATGGACTTGAAAAAGTTAAGGAAAGAATTATTGAACATTTGGCTGTTTTAAAGCTGAAAGGAGATATGAAATCGCCAATAATTTGTTTGTATGGACCTCCAGGAGTTGGTAAAACTTCTTTAGGACGTTCGGTTGCCGAGGCTTTAAATAGAAAATATGTACGTGTTGCTTTGGGTGGACTTAGAGATGAGGCCGAAATACGTGGGCACCGTAAAACTTATATTGGAGCTATGCCGGGTAGAATTATTCAGTCGTTAAAAAAGGCTGGAACTTCAAATCCTGTTTTTGTTTTAGACGAAATTGATAAACTATCGGCAAGTAATAATGGCGATCCATCATCGGCAATGCTTGAGGTACTTGACCCTGAACAAAACTTTGAATTTTATGACAATTTTTTAGAAATGGGTTATGATTTATCGAAAGTTATGTTTATTGCAACTGCTAATAATTTAGGAGCAATTCCACCTCCACTTCGTGATAGAATGGAAATTATTGATATTTCGGGATATACTATTGAGGAGAAGGTAGAAATTGGAAAACGTCATCTTTTACCAAAACAAATTAAAGAGCACGGTTTAACAACTAAAGATATTGTTGTTGGTAAAAAGCAACTCGAAAAAATTGTTGAAGGTTATACTAGAGAATCAGGAGTACGTGGTTTAGAAAAACGTATTGCAAAAGTTGTGCGTCGTACTGCTAAGCACGTGGCAATGGAAGAGGAGTATGAACCTAAAATTACTGACGAAAAAATTGTTGAAATTTTAGGAGTATCTCATATGGAAAGAGATAAATATCAGGGTAACGATGTGGCCGGAGTGGTTACAGGTTTGGCTTGGACTTCGGTTGGAGGTGATATTTTGTTTATCGAATCGATACTTACTCCAGGTACCGGACTGCTTACTATGACGGGTAATTTAGGTAAGGTTATGAAAGAATCAGCTCAAATTGCTTTAGAATATATTAAGTCGAACGCTGAGGAGTTTGGAATTAATCCAGCTGTGCTTAAAAAATGGAATGTGCATATACACGTACCTGAAGGAGCAACTCCAAAAGATGGTCCATCGGCAGGTATTACAATGCTAACATCTTTGGTTTCGTTATATACTCAGCAAAAAGTAAAATCGAAGTTGGCAATGACGGGTGAAATTACTTTAAGAGGAAAAGTGTTGCCTGTTGGAGGTATTAAAGAAAAAATATTGGCTGCAAAAAGAGCTAATATTAAAGAATTAGTACTTTGTCACGATAATAGAAAAGATATTGAAGAAATAGAAGAAAGATATATTAAGGGGTTAACTTTTCATTACGTAAAAGAAATGAAGGAAGTAATAGATGTTGCTGTTACTAATTTAAAAGTTAAAAATCCTAAAATATTACTTGTTGAGGAAAAGAATAAAAAATAAAGTTTATGTGGTGTGTTTTATTATTTAATAATTAAACACACCACAAAACCAAATTTACCATGATTTAACTACCAAAATATGAATAAGCTACATGTAAAAATTCTTTTACTATTGATTTTGCCAACAGTGGCATTTTCTCAGATAGGAGGAGATGGAACATATCAGTTTCTGAATCTTACTACTTCGGCAAGGCAGGCAGCACTTGGTGGTGATAATATTACTACCAAAGATTATGATGTAAACTTTGCAGAACATAATCCGGCATTGATTAATAATGATATGGATGGCAATTTGGCATTTAATTATATTAATTATTTTTCGGATGTAAATTATGGATCGGTAGCTTATGCTCATTCGTTTGATAGTACATTTACAATGTACACGGGTTTAAAGTATGTTGATTATGGAAGTTTTGTTAGGTCAACATCGGGGTATAACGAAGGAGAGTTTTATGCTAAGGAAATGAGTTTGAATGTTGGTTTTTCGTATTCAATTGATTCATCTTTTACAGTTGGTTCAACTGTAAAAGTAATTAATTCGATGTTTGATGTATGGAATTCGTATGGTGTTGCTGTTGATTTAGGAGCTACTTATAATATGCCAAATAACGGAATGATGTTTGCTTTGGTGCTTAAAAATATAGGTGCACAGCTAAAAACATATTCGGGTTTAAAAGAAAAATTACCGTTCGAAATTCAATTTGGAGTTTCAAGTAAGCTAAAGCATTTGCCTTTAACTTGGACTGCAACATTCGATAATTTACAGAAACTAGATGTTACATTTTCTAATCCATCATTGGCAAAAGAAGATATAGATGGTAATATTGAACTTCATGAAGTTAGTGTATTAAATAAGGTAATGAGTCATGTTGTAATAGGAGCGGAGCTTTTTTCTGAAAAAACAATTTCGGCACGAGTAGGTTATAGTTTCAGACGATCTTTTGAAATGCAATTTAAAGATCAACGATATTTATCTGGATTATCATTCGGATTAGGCGTAAATTTGAAGAAGTTTAAACTTAGTTACGGTAAAGCATTATATCATCCTGCCGGAGCAACAAACTATTTTAGTGTAATTACTGATTTTGGTAAGTTTTAAGTAAAAATAATTGTTGAGGTTTTTTATATCCTAAACAATAAAATATAATCCGTTAATTTTTTTCGGTAACAATCTGTTTATTTCAGAGTGTTAAATAAAATATTAAATTAATGATAAATATATTTTATAAAGCCTGTTTTTTGGTTTTATAAAATCATCAATTTATCAATGCCTTGTGCAATATAAAACAATAATAAAATGTCAAAAATCACAATTGCTATTGACGGCTATTCATCAACAGGAAAAAGTACTATAGCCAAAGAGTTGGCTCATAAACTTGGGTATTCTTATGTAGATACTGGAGCTATGTACAGAGCTGTAACTTTATATGCTATTGAACATAATTATTTTGATGATGATGATAGGCTATACAGAAGTTTGTTAGTGGGTGATTTAAATAAAATAGAAATTGATTTTGTTTTTAATTCAACTTTAGGATACGGAGAAGTACAGCTAAACGGTATTAATGTTGAAGGTTTTATCAGAAACATGTCGGTATCGAATAAAGTAAGCGTTGTTGCTACAATTCCTGAAGTTAGACAGGCAATGGTGGCTCAACAGAAAAAGATGGGTGCAGGTAAAGGAGTTGTAATGGATGGTAGAGATATTGGAACTGTTGTTTTTCCTGATGCCGAACTTAAAATATTTATGACTGCTACATCAGATGTTCGTGCACAACGTCGTTTAGATGAATTAGTTTCAAAAGGAGATACTAAAGTTACATTTGAAGAGGTAAAGAAAAATGTTGACGATAGAGATTTAATGGATACATCTCGTACAGAATCGCCACTTGTTAAAGCTAAAGACGCAATAGGGTACGATAATAGTAATAAAACCAAAGAACAGCAGTATGCTGATATTTTAAAATTGGTTGAGGAGAAATTATAATAAGTATAATAATGCACTAAATAGGGGTGTGACTTAAGTCGCACCCCTATTTTTGTTATCTTTGCATAATGTTTTAAAAAAAACACACACTACCACGCTTAACTGTGATTGTAATATCAATTAAATATTAAAATAATGAATGTAAATTTATTTTTTAATAAAAAATTGGTGTAATTAAATAATAACAACCTAAACATTTTATGTTTTCAAAAATATAAATAATTAGGTAAAAGCTGTTTTTATAAAGATGAAGTTCACATTAGAATCGAAAGATAAATTATCGAAAGCCCGTACAGGAACACTTGAAACTGCACACGGAAAAATTAAGACTCCAATATTTATGCCAGTTGGTACAGTAGGAACTGTAAAAGCTGTACATCAAAGAGAGTTATTAGATGATATTGCAGCACAAATAATTTTAGGAAACACTTACCACCTTTATTTACGTCCGGGAATGGAAGTAATGGAAAAGGCAGGAGGTTTGCATAAATTTATGAACTGGGAAAAACCACTTTTAACAGATTCTGGAGGTTTTCAGGTTTATTCTTTAGCTGCTAATAGAAAAATTACAGAAGAAGGAGTTAAGTTTAAATCTCATATTGATGGATCAACACACTTTTTTACACCCGAAAAAGTAATGGAGATTGAGCGTACTATTGGTGCCGATATTATTATGGCTTTTGATGAGTGCCCAGCTTATCCATCAGAATATCGTTATGCAAAAGATTCAATGGATATGACTCATCGTTGGTTAAAACGTTGTTTTACTCATTTAGATAAGGTTAAACCAATGTATGGTTTTGATCAAGCTTTGTTTCCTATTGTACAAGGTAGCTCGTATAAAGATTTACGAAGAGAATCGGCAGAAACTATTGCGTCTTTTGAGGCAGAAGGTAATGCTATTGGAGGATTGTCGGTTGGAGAACCAGCAGATATGATGTACGAAACAACGCAACTTGTTTGCGATATTTTACCAGAAGATAAGCCAAGATATTTAATGGGAGTTGGTACTCCAATTAATATACTTGAAAACATAGCATTAGGAGTTGATATGTTTGATTGTGTTATGCCAACACGTAATGCACGTAATGGTATGATTTTTACATCAGAAGGAACAATAAATATAAAGAATAGAAAGTGGGCTGATGATTTTTCTCCACTTGATCCAAATGGTACTTCTTATGTTGATTCGTACTACACAAAAGCTTATGTAAGACATTTGTTTGCTGCTAACGAATTTTTAGGAAAACAAATTACATCAATTCATAATTTAGCATTTTATTTGTGGCTAGTAGGAGAGGCACGTAAGCATATTGAATTAGGAGATTTTACTGTGTGGAAAAACATGATGGTAAAAAAATTAGGGCTACGTCTTTAATGAAAATAATATTAAAATTTAATACTAGTAAGTTATATTGCTAGTATTAAACTTTAAATTGAACTAACCATGAAAAATGGAGTTTGAAAACATTTTAAACTTCAAACATAAACTTGATGAAGAAGCTTGACTTATATATAATAAAGAAGTTTTTAGGAACTTTTTTCTTTACTATTTTACTTTTATTGGCAATTGCCGTTGTTATTGATATATCTGAAAAGATTGATGATTTTGTTGATTCAGGATTAAGTATAAAAGAAATTATAGAGCAATATTATGTAAATTTTGCTCTGTTTTATGGTAATATGTTTATGCCATTGGTTGTGTTTTTAGCAGCTATTTGGTTTACATCGCACCTTGCCGAAAAAACAGAAATTGTTGCCTATATGGCTAGTGGAATAAGTTTTGATAGGTTGCTTTATCCTTATTTTATAGCAGCTACAATACTAGGAGCTTTGTCGTTGTACTTAAATCATCAGCTTTTACCTAAATCAAATGAGGTTAGGCAAGAGTTTGAATCTACTTATGTAAGGTCAAAGAAAAGTCAGAGAAGAGAAAATATACACCGACAAATTTCGCCAGAAGAATATTTGTATATAAAATCGTTTAATTTAGATAGGAATCAAGGTTTTGATTTTTCGGTTGAAAAGTTTGATGGAACAAAATTGAAATCTAAATTATCTGCCGATTATATTAATTTCAATCCAAAAGATTCGGTATATAAATTAAGAAATTGGCGTATTAGATATTTAACTGATACTTATGATATTATTTCATCGGGACATCAAAAAGATACTACCTTTAATTTTATGCCTCAAGATTTAACACCAATTGAGTATGCAGCCGAAATAATGCCGTATTCCGAATTGAATGCTTTTATTGATGAGCAAGAATTTAGGGGGTCGGAAAATTTAAGTGTGTATAAAGTAGAAAGTTACCGACGTACATCAATGCCGGCATCAACTTACATACTTACATTAATAGCTGTTTCGTTAGCGTATAGAAAAAAGCGTGGAGGAATGGGTATGAATATAGCAGTAGGTTTGTTATTAATGGTTTTATATATATTCTTTATGCGTATAGCCGATACGTTTGCAATTAAAGATGATTTTCCACCATTGTTAGCAGTTTGGGTGCCCAATATTCTGTTTGGGTTTTTATCGTTAATATTGTATTATAGAGCAAGAAAATAAAAATAAATTATGGGAAATTTTAAATTCGAATTAAAGGAAGAAGAGTATGTTGAAATGATTAAACTTTTCAAGATATTTAAATTAGTTGGTTCAGGAGGAGAAGCAAAAGTGCGTATTGATAATGGCGATGCTATTAGAAACGGACATGTTGAATACCGTAAAAGAGCTAAAATTAAGGCCGGAGAAAAAATTGAATTTGATGGCAATCTTATTGAAGTAGTTTAATAACTACTGAATATTAAGCATAAAAAAACGCATTGTTTAATGCGTTTTTTTTTATGCTTAATTATTTATGTTGGTTCTTTAACAAATGTAGTGGAATTGTTAATACCGTTACTATTGATAGTAACGGTATTAACAATAATAATTATTCTATAAATCACGGTATTTGTTAGAGAGTATTTATGTTTTTCAATAAATTATCGTTGCATTAAATATGCTTTAAAATCATTGAAAGATTTATCCATTTTTATAGATACTTTTTCTTGATCCATAAACTTTAAAAGTCTTTCAGGAATTTCAAGTTTTTCAATTTGAGAATCAGTAAAAGTTTCAACAAATTTAGCAGGGTGAGCTGTTTCGGCAAATATACCAATTGCGTTTTCTTTGCTTTCCATTGATTTACTTAAACCTAAAAAACCAACTGCTCCGTGCGGATCGGCAAGGTAACCTGTGCGTTTGTAAACATCCTCAATACACTCTAATGTATCTTTGTCGGAATACGAATAACCTTCGGCTATTTCTTTTAATCCATCTAATTCGGGATATAAGTGTATAAGTCTTTCGAAGTTACTTGGAGCACCAACATCCATTGCGTTTGATAGTGTAGCTACTGATGCTCTACTTTCGTATTTTCCGGTATTTAAATAATCAACAACAGTATTATTTGCGTTGTTTGATATTACAAATTTATCAATTTTTAAGCCCATATTTTTAGCATAAATAGCAGCTAAAATATTTCCGAAATTTCCACTTGGTACAGAAAGTACAATGTCTTTATCTGTTTCAAGTTTCTGCCCTAAAGCAATAAAATAATATAAACTTTGTGGAATAAAACGAGCTATATTAATAGAGTTTGCCGAACTAAGATTTAGTTTTTTATTTAAATCTCCATCCTGAAAAGCCGATTTTACCATTGCCTGACAATCATCGAAAGTACCATCAACTTCAAGCGCAGTAATGTTACCACCATAAGTAGTAAGTTGTTGCTCTTGCGATTTACTAACCTTACCCGAAGGATAAAGAATTACAACTTCAGTACCTTCAACTCCGTAAAATCCATTTGCAACTGCACTACCAGTATCGCCAGATGTGGCAACAAGTACAGTAACTGTTTCGGCTTGTTTTTTATCAGAATTAATTGAGTCTTGCTGAGCAAAATAACCTAAACAACGAGCAAGAAAACGAGCTCCAACATCTTTAAACGCAAGAGTAGGGCCGTGGAAAAGCTCTAAAGCAAATTTGTTTTTTTCAACCTCAACTAATGGGAAATCGAAATCTAAAACATCTTTTAAAATATCAGAAAGTTCAGCTTCAGGAATTTCATTTCCAACAAAAGTTTTCATTACCTGAGTTGCCATTTCTACCGCCGACATGTTTTTGATGTTATCGAAAAATTCTTTTGGAAGTTTTTCGATAGTTTCAGGTACAAATAACCCACCATCACTTGCAAGTCCTTTTCTAACTGCTTCTTTAAACGATGCAGTGTTGTTTTTATCTCTTGTACTGTAGTATTTCATTTTATTTCAATTATTCTCAATTTGCAATTATCAATGTGCAATTAACTATTTATAATTAATCAATTACCTTACATCCTTCAGAGCTAACTTTCGAGATGTGAATATTGTATGCTAATTCTGTTTTTTCAATAGTTTCGATAAGTGCTTTTTTAACACTTTCGGCATTTTCTTTTCCTTTGCAAAGTGCAAAAACCGATGGTCCTGAACCTGAAATTGAGAAACCTAATGCGCCGTTGTTCATTGCATTTTGTTTCATAATATCAAACATCGGAATTAATAACGATCGGGTAGGTACCACAATATAATCTTCCATTGATCTACCAATAAGTTCGTAATCGTTAGTAAACAATCCAGCAACTAAACCTGCTACGTTACCCCATTGTTTTACAGCATCGCTCATGGCTATTTGTTTCTTTAAAATAGCTCTCGATTCTGAAGTTTTTATTTCTATTTCAGGATGTAAAACAGTTACGTATAATTCATCAGGAGCAGGAATTGCAACAATATCTAAAGGCTCATTCTGACGTACTAATGTAAAACCACCCATTACACATGGCCCAACATTATCGGCATGACGGGCACCTGAAGCAACTATTTCTCCATCCATTGCAAAATCAACTAATTCTTTATCCGAGAATTTATCCTCATCATTTAAAAGTTGATTTAAAGCGTAAACCGCACCAGCAGCACTTGCCGCACTCGATCCGGTTCCACTACCAGGATTTACACCTTTGGTGATTTTTAACTCCACTCCAAATGGTATCTTTTTTGCTCGGTACATTGCCAATAACGCCATACCAGCAGTGTTTTCTTCGGTAACTGTACTAAGCGGTTTTTCCGATATCATTTCTGTAATATTGATACCTTCTTTATCGCTTTTATTCATTTCAATAATGTCTCCAGGAGCCTCCATAGCAAACCCTAAAACATCAAAACCGCTACCAACATTAGCAACAGTAGCAGGAGCAAATACTTTTACTTTATCCATCTTTTTATTGGTTATTAGTGATTGGTAAACACGTGATTGGTTACTTAGTGAACTAGCTTGTTAGTTAAGTTGGTAATTGGTTATTAGTAAACTATTTCGTTTACCAATAACCAATTACTAATAACCCATTACTAATTCTGAGTTCTCAATATATCGCCAAACACACCAGCAGCTGTAACACTTGCACCGGCACCAGCTCCTTGTATAATCATAGGATTTTTTGGGTAACGTTGAGTGTAAATAAGTACCATGTTATCGGTTCCTTTTAAACCTGCAAATGGACTTGACGAATCAAGAGATTCTAATTTTACTTTAGCTTTTCCGTTTTCGAAAGTACCTACTATTTTAAGTTTTTCGTTTTTTTGTTGAGCATCGTTATACATTTTCTTAAATGCATTTTCTTCCGCATCCAATGATTTTATAAAATCTTTTACGTCCATTGGTTTTAAACAACTTTCTGGCATAAACGATTCGCTATCTACTTGTTCAGGCTCTAAATCGTATCCAGCCTCACGAGCAAGTATTAATATTTTTCTACCAACATCTTTTCCTGATAAATCAACACGAGGATCTGGTTCGGTAAAACCTTCGTTTTTAGCTTCTGTAACTATTTCCGAAAATGGAGTAGTACCATTATAACTATCGAAAATAAAACTTAAACTACCCGATAACACACCTTGTATTTTAATTATTTTATCTCCCGAATTAACAAGATTATTTATAGTGTCAATTATTGGAAGTCCGGCACCAACATTTGCTTCAAATAAATATTTAACACCATTTTCTTTAGCAGTTTCTTTTAATTTTTTATAGTTAGCTAAAGACGATGAAGCAGCAACTTTGTTAGAGCAAACAACCGAAATTTGAGAAGCTAAAAATGGCTCGTAAATATCAGCAATTTTATCGTTTGCAGTATTATCTACAAATACCGAATTACGTTTGTTAAGTTCTTTTGCGGCAGATAAAAAATCGTTTAAATCAGCTTTGTTTTCACTAGCTTCAATTTCTTCTTTCCAATTATTTAAATCAATTCCATTTTCGTTAACAACAAATTTTCTGGAATTAATCATACCTGAAACAACTAATTCAACATGCTGATTTTTTTTCAAAAATTCGTTCTGTTCTTTTATTTGCTCAATAAGTGCACCACCAACATTACCCATTCCGGCTAAAAAAAGGTGAATTTTTTTATAATCTCCTAAGAAAAATTCTTCGTGTAATACGTTCATAGCTTTTTTAGTATTGTTTGTTTTCACAACAAGTGAAATATTTTTTTCGGTTGACCCCTGTGCAATTGCACGTATATTAATTCCGTTATGTCCTAATGCACTAAAAGCTCTACCGCTTAATCCACTTCGGCTTTTCATATTATCTCCAACTAAAGCAATTATAGAAAGTTCGTCTTCTCGTTTTAGTTTATGAATTTTACCACTTTCAAGTTCTCTTTCAAACTCATTTTCTAAAGCAGTAATAGCATTATTAGCATCTTCGGTTTTAACAGCAATAGTAATTGAGTGCTCCGACGATGCTTGAGTAATAAGAATAATATTTACATCTTTTAATGATAAACTACCAAATACACGACTTGCATAACCTGGTATAGCAACCATTCCGGCTCCTTTAATATCAATTAACGAAAGTCCTTGTATTGCAGATAAACCTGTAATGTCGTTATCCGAATCGGCTTTTTGCATTATTTCGGTACCAGCATCATTAGGTGCAAAAGTATTTTTTATAGCCATAGGAATTCCCTTGCTCATTGCAGGCTGAATTGATGGCGGATAAATAACTTTAGCTCCGAAATGAGAAAGCTCCATTGCCTCATCAAAAGAAACACTTTTTATAGGATGTGCTTGTTTTACAATTCTAGGGTCGGCGGTAAGCATACCACTAACATCAGTCCAAATTTCTAACCTATTAGCATTTAAACTAGCAGCTACAATTGATGCCGAATAATCCGATCCTCCACGCCCTAAAGTAGTAAGTTGCCCTTTACTATTGTTTGCCACAAAACCAGGCATAACAGCAAGTTTAAAATCTTCTTTATTAGCCTCAATTAAATTGGCTTTTGTAGCTTCGTTATCAAGTGTAGCATTTAAAAAGCTTCCATTTGCAACTACAAGTTTAGTAGAATCGAGGTAGAAGGTTTTATCTTCATCAATTTTAAAAAAATGGTAAAGTATTTTAGACGAAAATTTCTCTCCATGACTTAATACTAATGCCGAAGATTTTTCGGATAGTTCTTCAATCAAGAAAATCCCCTTTAATATATCTTCAAGCTTATTTAAGTTCGATTTAAATTCGGCAATTACCGAACTGAATTTATCTAAAGGAATAAGCTCACGAATAATATCAATGTGCTTTTGCTCTAAAAGTTCAAGTTCTTGTGTATAATTGGCATCGCCACAAGCAGCTTTATCGGCAGCTCTTTGAAGTAGGTTTGTCATTTGAGAAACAGCAGAAACAACAATAATAGTTTTTTGTTCTGATGATGATTTTAAAGCAATTTCTTTAACTTTTTTAAAGGCATCTGCACTTCCTACAGATGTTCCTCCAAACTTTAATACTTTCATATATGTTAGCTTTTAGCCATTAACTATGGTTGTTGGCAAAATGTATTAATCAATATTTAAGGTTGAACATATAAAATGTATGAACCTTTTAAAATTTAATAAGCAATGTGGGAGTAGTTTAATCTATATAAAATATTATTTACAAGATTAATTTATGATATGTAAATGCTAGAACCCCAATGGGGTAGAGGTGAAGCATGTGTGCATGAAAGCATTTTTAAGCAAATTAATATTGCCTATTATAGATGTTGTATTATATGTAAACACTTTTGCTTGCATTTTGTTTTATTTTGAATGCAATTATATGTTAATAATTTAAGATAACAAAAATTGTAGATTGTAAAATACAGATTTATTGACTTGTATATTATATTGATTATAGTTTGTAGTTAATATATGGGTATTAGTTTTGTTTTGATATGTTTGTGGGTGGTGTTTTGCAATTTTTTAAGATTCTTTGACAAGCCAAGTAAAAATATTAAAATTCGTTATTATCGTTACAAATGTTATAGTGTAAAAATTGTGATAACGCTATATTTATTATAACGTTTTATCGAATCACGGTATTTGTCGGAGAACCTTTTTTAATAAAAGAACTAAAGTTTCGAGCCTAATATAAACTACTAATTTTATTTTTTAGGTAAAGTCTTCAATAAGGTAATACTTGTGTTTGTAAATAAATATAGTATGCCATTTACCATTTTATTAGTTGAATCTAATGTTTATAAACATTATGCAAGTCAATGTTACAAAATACATCATTCAACCATTTAGGTGGGTTTATATTATTTGCGTTACACTATACCAGGAAAGAATACATCATTGTCACTCTTTGAGCTGAGTAGTGATAGCCTGCAAAAAGGTAATATCTAAGA
>JAGLDK010000056.1 GCA_023145615.1 Ichthyobacteriaceae bacterium
CTTTTTCATGGTAAATTTGGGTAGTTGTTAGGCTTGTAGAAATCTCTACAAGCCTTTTTTATTTCAATTTACTTACAAAACAAACAGCAAAAACTTAAAAACAACACACTTAATCGATATTGAATACCCTTAATCGAATGATGTAGTCCACATAAAAAAACCTGTATATATTTGTACTGAAAGTAAGTCGTAAGAATTGCTTTTTCATGGTAAATTTGGGTAGTTGTTAGGCTTGTAGATTCTTCTACGAGCCTTCTTTTTTTTATACACATTGCATCTATATAAATTTATACACCATTTAAATACCCCAAATTTTAGAATGTGTAAATAAATTTAAAACTCTAATAGTTTACACTTTAATGTAACATGCTATTGCTTTAAAGCATCACACATATATTTCTCCAAATTTCTTACAATTGCAAACTACAAATGAGATATATTTATTGTTGCTTATTTTTATAAAAATTTATTAATGAAGATATAATCGGATTTATGAATTGAATTATTTGCACTACTTTTGAAATATCTAAAAACTTAATAATAAATCTTTAGTTTTATGCCATACCAAAATGAATTTGTTCTTTTTTGGGAACATGTAAAAGAGAGTGTTGAAAAAGGCCAATTTGCCAAATTAACAATGGCAAAGACCATTGGTAAACCTAACTTGAGAAATATATTTGTTAGACCTGTATATTCTGATAACGACTTTAAGGTATTACTTAAATTACGATACCGATCGAGAGACACGGAAGATAAAGAAGACGAGCTTACGTTAGATGAGGCTTTTGTTGTACTGAAATCGCACTTGAAAAAACACTTTTCAACAGTTCTATTATTTAGCACTGCAAAAGATGTTACTTTTAAGGTTAATAAAAAGGGAATTGGTAGTATTACCGAAAATTTGCCAACATTTAGTGAAGTTATTCAGGCAGAAAGAGACGAATAAAACATAATCTACAAACTAAGTATTATTACAAAATTATAAAGAGAACAGATAAACACTATCAATTCTAAATAAATTTGCATCATTACTTATCCGAAATTAAAAACTAGAGCATCTTTTAATAAGAAATGATTTTTCAAATTTGAAAAATCATTTCTTATTAATTACAACCAACATAAATTAAGCAACATTTATATAAATTGGTTATTTTTATGTTTTGCGGTGCAAATTAATTTACACCAACTTATTTAAATTTAACTCCTTTTTTATGTCATCTAATTTTACTGTTTACAACGCATCTGCAGGTTCTGGTAAAACATATACTATTGTTAAAGAATATCTTAAAATTATTCTTTCAAACGAATCTCCATCTCATTTTAAACACATACTTGCAGTAACTTTTACAAATAAAGCGGCTGGAGAAATGAAACAACGTGTGTTTATAACTTTAAATTCAATAAAAAAAGGAGAAGATGCAATGCTAATTGATATTGCAAATGAGCTTAATATAAATATTGATTTAATAAAACAAAGAGCTCAGAAAATTGCAACTACAATTTTACACGATTATTCAAAGTTTAATATTTCTACAATTGATAAGTTTACTCATAAACTTATCCGAACATTTTCTCATGATTTAGGCTTGCCATTAAATTTTGAAGTTGAAATGGACTACTCCTCTACTTTAAACGAGGCTGTTGACATGTTAATTTCTAAAGTTGGTACTGATAAAGAATTAACCAAAGCCATGGTTGATTTTACTTTAAGGCAAATTAACGATGAGAAATCGTGGGATGTTAGTTATTCGATAAGCGAAATTGGTAAAGAATTATTTAACGAGGAGAGTTCTGAGGAAACTACTAAACTTAAAAACTATTCGATAAAAGATTTTGTTGAGTTGGCAAATAATTATCGTCAATTACAAAAAACACTGTTTGACGAATTGAACGAAATAGGAGAAAAAGCAATTGATTTAATTGATGAAAACAATATAAAATATAACTTTTTTTCTTTTTCAGACATTCCAAAATACTTTATAAAGTGCATTAACAGTATTATAGTGCACGAACCAAAAAGAACTCAAGGCCTATTTGATAAAGAACAACTATACTCTAATGCCAATAAAAAGAAGCCCGAAGCTGAGGTTGTAGATGGTATTTTTCACGAATTATTAAACCTATATAATAAAAGCCGAGAGTGGACAGAAAATAATATATCGTTTATTATTTTAATAAAATTAGTATTGAAAAATATTGATTCGATAACTGTATTAAATGAACTTGATAAAGAGTTGCAAGAAATTAAAACTCAAAATAATATTCTGTTTAATTCTGAATTTAACAAAATTCTTTCCGAAGAAATTAGCACCCAACCCACTGCTTATATTTACGAACGTATTGGCGATAAATTTCAATACTTTTTTGTTGATGAATTTCAAGACACTTCGGTTTTGCAGTGGAAAAATCTTTTACCACTAATTAATAATTCAATTGCTACCGGAGGAAACTGTGTAATTGTTGGAGATGGAAAACAGGCTATTTACAGATGGAGAGGTGGAAAAGCCGAACAATTTATAGATTTAAGTCTTAAAAAAACAGAGCTTCCATACGATACCGAATCTAAAACATTAGATAGAAACTATAGAAGTTACAGCGAAATTGTTAATTTCTCGAACGACTTTTTTAAGTTTTGTTCGAGCGGATTTACCAACAACGATTACGCTAAAATGTATATTGAAGGAAACGAACAAAAAACAAACCACAGAATAGGTGGTTATATTGAAATTGATTTTATTAACTCAGCTATTACTAAAGAATTTGAAGAGTTACAAAACCAAAACTCCGCAATTATAGTAGCCGATTTATTAAACGAAGGTTACAAACTTAGAGATATTTGCATTTTAACCAGAAATAATAAACAAGGAATTTCGGTATCGAACTACCTAATTCAACAGGGTTACGATGTTGTATCGAAAGAATCGTTGCTATTAAAAAACAATCCTGAAGTTGATTTTATAGTTCAAATAATGTCGTTGATTAATTCAAATGACAATTTCGATGCTAAATTAAAAGCTATTGATTATTTAATTTCAACAAATAAAATTGAGGTTAAAGAAAACGAAAGACATTATTTATACAATAAATTTGTAAAATATAATTCAGTTGAATTTTTCGAAAACCTGAAAGCATACAACATAAATGTAAATTTTAAAAGCATTTTAAAATCTCAAATTATAGAATCGGTTGAAGAAATAATTAGAGAGTTTGAATTGAATAAAATTTCGAATACCGAAATTCAGTTTTTCCTAGATTTTGTACTCGAATTTTCAACAAAAAATAACAAAGGTATAAGTGCTTTTTTAGAAAAGTGGCACGATAAAAAAGAAAAACTTAGTTTAATTGTACCCGAAGGTGTTGATGCTGTGCAAGTAATGACTATTCATAAATCTAAAGGTTTAGAATTTCCGATTGTAATTTTTCCGTATGCAAATTGGGATATAAATGATAGAAGTCCTAAAAAATGGATACCACTTGAGGGAGAGGAAAAAGTTAAAACGGCTTTAATTCCTATTTCTAAAGACTTAGAGCAAACCAATTTTGGTTCGGAAATTTACAGAAACAACAAAAATGAGGTTGCTTTAGATAACCTTAATATGTTGTATGTTGCCATGACCCGCCCTGTACAACGACTTTACATAATAACTGATATTGGACGCAATAAATTATCGGAGTATTTTGATGGTTATTTAAATTCGAATACCGATTATATAAATGCTAATTTAAAAACCGATGACACGAAATATATTTTCGGAAAAAAGGAATATATAAAGGTTAACCATCTAAGTAATTCAAACAACATATCGTTAAAAGAATTAAAATCGTATAAGTGGAAAAACAGAATCAGCCTGAGTTTAGAGGCTCCTACTTATTGGGAAATTGGAGAAATGACTCAAAATGAATGGGGGAAAATTGTGCATAATGTTTTGGCCGATGTTATTACAAAAGAAGATATTGATTCGGCAATTACAAAACTTACTTTAAGCGGAAATGTTACTGTTTCTGAAATTGATAACATAAAATTAATAGTAGAAAATTTAATTGATAACAAAGTAATTTCGAAATATTTCAGTAACGATTACGAGATTAAAAACGAACAAGACATTTTAATTCCGGGAGAAAAATCAATACGCCCCGATAGAGTTGCGATCAAAAATAATTTAGCAACAATAATTGATTACAAAACTGGTTTAAGAAAAGAAGAACACACAAATCAGATTAACACCTATGCCGATGCACTAACAAAGCTTGGCTATATTGTGGAAAATAAAATACTTGTTTATTTAAACGATGAACTTAACTTCGTATCGGTTTAAAACAAATGGTTTTCATACAAATTAAGTATTTTTAATAATCGTTATTATCGTTACAATAAATAATAACGGCATTAACAATTCCACTACATTTATTTGAGAACCAAACAAATATTCGTTTCAGTATTACTTTAATATTTTATGATGCTTTTTGACAAAATAATTGGACACGAAAAAAATATTCAACAACTTAAAAACACTGTTGACAATAACAAAATAAGTCATGCCCAGATGTTTTGCGGACCAAAAGGTTCGGGAATGTTACAGGTTGCCATTGCTTATGCTCAATATGTTTTATGTAATAACAATAAGTTGGAAACCTGTTATAATAAGGTTATTGATTTTAATCATCCTGATTTGCATTTTGCTTTTCCGGTAAATACAAATGGAGAAGTTAAAACCAAACCTGTATCGAAAGATTTTATAAAACAGTGGTATGAGTTTTTGAATGAAGATAAATTTGGAGAAATAAATAATTGGCTCGATAAAATTAATGTAACAAATAAAGATGGTTTAATAAGCGTAAACGAAGCTGTTGAAATTGTAAAAGCAATGGCACTTAAGGCTTACGAAAGCAATCATAAGGTTATGATTATTTGGATGCCCGAATTAATGAATAATGCCACGGCAAATAAGCTTCTGAAACTTATTGAAGAACCTGTTGGAAACACATTATTTATACTTGTTACCGAAGATGAGGAAAAAATTATAAGTACAATTAGATCTCGTACTCAAATAATGCATTTTAAACGATTAAGCGATAAAGAAGTTTCGGATTACCTTATTACTGAATTAAATATTGACGAACAAAAAGCCTTAAATTTGGCAAACATAGCTTTCGGAAATATTAACGAAGCCACAAATTTGCTTGCCAATGATACTGAAGAACTAGAATATCAGGATTTATTTGTAGGTTGGATACGTGCATCGTTTAAAGCCGATTTAAAGATGCTTGTAAATTGGGCAGATACTATGGCAAAAAAAGGCAGAAAGTTTCAACTTGGCTTCTTAAACTTTGCGATACGTGTATTTCGTCAGGCTTTACTCGAAAATTATAGTGCAACTGATTTATCTTTTCTAAAAATAGAAAATCAGGGTTTTAAATTCGATAATTTTGTAAGATTTATACACGGACAAAATATAGTAGATTTATTTTCGGAATTAGACAAAGCTATTTTCCATATTGAACGAAATGCAAATGCAAAAGTAGTTTTGTTAGATGTATCTATTAAAGTTACAAGGGGCTTATATACTAAGTATAAGTAGTAAACAATTATTAATGGTTAATGGTTAATTTTTCAGCACATATTAAATACTCGTTAATTTATTTTTTTTGTACACAAATAATTGTGTCATAACATTTATAACTAAACATAAAAAACACTCAATAGTTACACAAACGTATTGAGTGTTTTTTATATATTTTTATGCCACTTCTGGTTCTAATTCCTCTTCATGAATAACCCCATTTGTTGCAAACATTTTTAATATTCCTAATCTGTTATAATAAATACTATCGTCAACTTTCGAATAATCTCTATAATAATTTTTCTTTTCCGAAAATTCATCATCCGAATGTAAGCAGTAAACATCATTTACCACCACCCCTAAATACATTTTAAGCCAACTACCCATTACTGGCACTGCAACCGAAATGCTTGAAGCCTTACGTTGAATAACCGATCTTATACCAGCTTTTATTCTTGCACCTGTTGTTGCACCATCATCAACTATAATAACATCTTTACCTTCTAAATCGGCAAAGCCAACATCTAATCTAAATTCGTATATATCGCTTATAAGTGCACTTTCTGCACGTTTCACAATTTTCAACAATTCATCGTCGGTATAAAAAGCTTCACTACCGTTAAAACTCAAACAACCATCTTCGGTAATTGTTCCAAAATTTGCAACCTCATCGGGTTCTTGTTTTAATTTTCGGGAGTATAGTAAATCAAATTCGGCATTTAATATTTCTACAATTGGTATTGAAGTTAATACACCACCTCTTGACAAGGCAATTACAAAAGGATTTGCTAATTTTTTGGCACGAATTTGCTCCGCAAGCTTAAAGCCTGCATTAGTTCGGGAAGCTAACATATAAAAAGGCTAATTTAAGTTAAAGAATAAATGGGAATATTCCAAATTTACGAAATATTACTCAGTAACAACTTGATTACCAACTATATATTTATCAACAATACTATGTTGGTATAGTATTTCAACCTAAAAAAAACAACTTAACCTAGTAAATATAGTACTTTACAATAGTTAATTATAAGCAAAAAAGAGCCTGTAAAACATTTACAAACTCTTTTTTTCAACTTAAAAAAAAATTATAAGAACAACTGCTAATTACTATTATTTAACTGCAATAAAGCATCAATATACTCTCTATTATTAGCTAAACGTGGTACTTTATTTTGTCCACCTAGCTTTCCCCTACCCTTCATCCAATCGTAAAACAAATTTTTACGTGCAACATTTATTTTTGGTGCAGACAAAGTCATGTTATTAAATCTTTTTGCTTCGTAATCCGAATTTAATGCTTGTAAAGTTTCATCCATTAAATAAGCAAACTCATCAATACTTTCGGGTTGATTTTTAAACTCTATAACCCACTCGTGAGCTCCCGATTTATCATCTTCCATATAAACAGGTCCGGCAGAATATTCCAACACCTCTAATCCTGTTTTTTTACTAGCTACTTTTATCGCCTCTTCCGAATTTTCAATAATTAATTCCTCTCCAAAAGTATTTATAAAATGCTTTGTGCGTCCGCTAATTTTAATTCTGTAAGGCGATAGTGATGTAAATTTAACTGTATCTCCAATTAAATATCTCCACATGCCCGAATTAGTAGTAATTACAATTGCATAATTTTTATACAATTCAACTTCCGATAAACGCAAGGCTCGTCTATTTTCGTTATTGAATTCATCCATCGGAATAAACTCGTAAAAAATACCATAATCCAACATCAGCAACATATCATTTTGATAGTTTCTGTCTTGAATTGCAAAAAAACCTTCCGACGCATTATAAACGTCGTAATATTTAAAATCCGATTTTGGAATATGATTTTTATACAACTCTTTAAATGGCGAAAACCCAACTCCTCCATGAAAAAACACCTCTAAATTAGGCCATATTTCAAGTAAATTATTCTTTCCTGTTTTCTTTATAGCCTCGTTTAACAAAACCAACATCCACGATGGTACACCTGCCAAACTTCTAACATCTTCTTTTAAAACTTCGTTTAATATAGCCTCCATTTTAATCTCCCAGTCGCCCATTAACGAAACTTTAGAGCTTGGAGTACTTACAAAATCAGCCCAAAAAGGTGTATTTTCTATTAAAATTGCAGATAAATCTCCAAAAAAGGTTTTGTTATTTTCATATATATCATGACTTCCTCCTAACCTCAACGATTTTCCAGCAAAAACATCTGTATCAGGATTATTATAAATATACATTGCCAACGCATCTTTCATACCATTATAATGGCACCCCTGCAACGATTCTTCACTTACAGGTATAAATTTACTTTTGGCATTGGTTGTACCCGACGATTTTGCAAACCATTTAATTGAACTAGGCCAAAACACATTTTGCTCTCCCTTTCTATTACGTTCAATTAAACCTGCAATATCTTCGTAACTCGATATTGGCACTCTGTTTCTGAAGTCTTCGTAAGTTTTTATTGAAGAAAAATTATAAAAGCGTCCTAACTCGGTATTTTTGGCTGTATCTAACAAACCCTTTAAAAGTTCGGACTGAACCTCGTTAGGATATTTTATAAAAAGTTCAATTTGGTGGTATCTTTTTTTTAAATACCACGATAAAATGGAATTAAATATATCTGTAGTCATATTATTAGTAATTTTGAGTATTCTAAAAGTATAAAAAATACTAGCAAATGCAATATTCAGGAGATTTAAAAAAAATTACTACTCAAAATACTAAACCAGTAAAATATTATCTCGATTTAGGAGATGATTTTATTGAGCTTAATAACTTAATTGGCAAACAAATAAATTTTAAATACACCAAAAAGATAAAGTGCTTTTGTGGTAAAATAGTTGATAAAGTTTATCGTCAGAATTTTTGTTACGAGTGTTTTTATTCCCTGCCACAGGCAAGCGAAAGCATTATGAAACCAGAATTATGTAAAGCTCATTTAAACGAAGAAGTACGAGATATTGAATGGGAAAAGGAGTTTGAGCTGAAACCACACATAGTTTACCTTGCAGTTTCAAGTGGTTTAAAAGTGGGTGTTACCCGTAAAACACAAATTCCAACACGTTGGATTGATCAAGGTGCCGAAAGTGCAATTGAGTTTGCCGAAGTACCAAATAGATATTTAGCGGGTAAAATTGAAGTAGAATTAAAACAACACGTATCTGACAAAACAAGCTGGCAAAAAATGCTAAAAAACCCTGCTCCAGAAGTTGATTTACTTGAATGGAAAAATAAACTTTATGATTTTATGCCCGAAGATACCAAACAGTATTTTTTAAAAGACAGAAATAACGTACACGAAATTGAATTTCCTATAGATTCTTATCCCGAAAAAGTAAAAAGTATTAAGCTTGATAAGCACATTGATTATTCTGGAAAAGTTAAAGCTATAAAAGGACAGTATATAATTTTCGAGAATGGTGATGTTATTAACATCAGAAGTCATGAAGGTTATATAGTTGAATTTAGTTTTAAGAGTTAAAAATCTATTTTATGTAATACTTTTATCTAGCTATAAAAAAAAGTATATTCAACAACACAACCCTAAACAGTTAATCATTAAAACTTAACTACTTAGGGTTGTGCTGTATTATTTCAGTTTGAAATTTAACACCCATTTAAAGTACTGATTAGAAACAGGTTTAATATGTACAAGCTTTTTTTACTTATAAATTATCGTTAATAGTAAAAAAATGATTATTTTACATCATAATTAATCTCAAAACACATATAATCAGGTAATATGTATAATAAAAGTAACAAAACAATACTAGTTGCTCCACTAAATTGGGGTTTAGGGCATGCTACTAGATGTATTCCTGTTATAAAAAAACTAGTAAACGAAAATAACAATGTTATTATTGCTTCAGATGGAGATGCTTTTGAACTTTTAAAAAAAGAATTCCCTTACCTACCCTTCCTAAAACTTCCATCGTACAACATAAGTTATATTGAAAATAAAAGCTTGGTGTGGCACTTATTAAAGATGTCGCCTAAAATACACAATGCAATAAAAAAGGAAAATGATGTAATAAAAACATTTGTAAAAGATAATCATGTTGATCTTATTATTTCCGACAATAGAATGGGAGTATATCACAACGATATTTTTTCGGTTTACATTACTCATCAAACCAATATAAAACTGACTAAATTCTCGGTTATAGCTAATAAAGTTCACCATCATTTCATGAAAAAATTCAATGAAATTTGGATACCCGACTATGATCAAGATCAATCGTTGGCAGGTGTATTATCAAATTTTAAAAGCGGACAAGCAAGAAAATATATTGGACCATTAAGCCGTTTTAACTTCAACCGAAATATTACCGAAAGAAATAACATATTAGTTATACTATCAGGCCCCGAACCTCAGCGCTCGTATCTTGAAGAAATAATTAAAACACAATTAATTAAAACCAATATAAAAGCCACAATAGTGCTTGGTAAAGTTCAAACAGAACAAACTAAGGTTGTTAAAAACAACGTTACTATTTACAATTACATGACTTCTAAAATATTGGAAAGAGAAATTCAAGAAGCTAAAATTATTATAGCACGTTCGGGATACTCTACTATTATGGATTTATTTGCTCTTAGAAAAAAAGCTATTTTAATACCTACACCTGGTCAGCCCGAGCAATTATATTTAGCACATTACCTTAAGCAAAGAGGAATTTTTAATTATGAATTTCAACAAAAATTTAATCTATTAAAAGCTCTTGAAGAATCAGTAAATTATAGTGGTTTTAAAGAAAAAGAACATGTTTAAATATATGTAGAATTTTTCATACTTTAATTTACCTATTTACAATAGTCTACCGTAAAAGTAACGGACTATTAACTTATAAAGTATTATAAATTACAAAGGAGTTACTTATTATAAATTATAATAAGTAACTCCTTTGTAATTTTACATAACCAATTTTAAATTAGCCAAGTGGCAAAGAAAAATAAAAGTTAGAACCTACAGAATATTGACTTTCAACAAGTATTTTTTCGTCGTGAGCCTCTAATATATGCTTTACAATTGCCAAACCAAGTCCCGAACCACCTTCAGCTCTCGACCTATGACGGTCCACCCTATAAAATCGTTCGAAAACTCTTTTTAAATGAATTGTTTTTATTCCTTCTCCGTTATCCTTAACATAAGTAAACATTTTATTCTTATTTTCTCGGAACTGAATATTAATTACTCCATTTTCTTTTCCGTATTTAATGGCGTTAGAAATTAAATTCATTAAAACCTGACTTATTTTTTCTTTATCAGCATAAACCATCACACCACCTTCAATATGCTTCGATAATTTTACCTTAATATTTTTACTTTGTAATTTAATTTCTAATAAGTCGGTTATATTTTCGGTTAACTCGTCAATGGCAAAAACCGATTTATCTAAAAATAAATTATCAGTTTCCATTTTAGTCATTAAATCCAAATCTTTAGTAATATTTATCAGTCTATCAACTCCCTTATCTGCACGTTGTAAATATCTTTGTAAAATTACAGGATCTTCCATTGCACCATCTAGCAGAGTTTCAACATATCCCTGAACTGTAAATAATGGCGTTTTAAGTTCGTGTGCAAGATTACCAATAAATTCTCGTCGGAAGTGCTCTTGTGCTTGCAGACTTTCAATTTCTACACGTTTGGCATCTGCAAATTTAAGCACTTGCTTTTCAAGATTTTCAACATCCGAAGTTGTTATTTTTTCGTTAACATTATTTACATCTAAAATTGAAACAGCCTCATGTATAACTTTTATTTTATTGTAAATATACTTTTCAACTCTAAAACGAATTATAAAAAAAGCACCTATTGAAAAAACTAGCATCAAATACACTAAGCTTTCAATAATAATTCTCTGACTAAAAACACTTGCAAACACCCAAATAATTATAACATTATATAAGCTTAATAACAATGCTAATTGTAACGAAAATTTATACGGACGTTTATCATATTGATTTTTTATAACATTCAACATTTTACTTAGTTTAAAATTAAACCTCAAATTTATAACCAACACCTTTTACGGTTTTAAAAAATTGATCTCCAATTTTTTCTCTCAATTTTCTAATATGCACATCTATAGTTCTACCTCCAACTACAATTTCGTTACCCCAAACTCTATCAAGTATTTCGTCTCTTTTAAAAACCTTACCCGGACGAGATGTTAACAATAATAAAAGTTCAAATTCCTTACGAGGCAACAATAATTCCTCACCATTGTTATAAACTTTATATTCGTCAATATCAATTTTTATAGAACCTACCTCAACTACATTTAAATCTTCCGATTTTTCAGCTGAAGAAACTCTACGCAAAAGTGCATTTATTTTACTAACCAAAACCCTTGGTTTAATTGGCTTTGTAATATAATCGTCGGCTCCGGCATCGTAACCAGCAAGCTGAGAATAATCCTCTCCACGGGCAGTTAAAAAAGTAATCAGTACATTTTTTAATTCCGGAATTAATCTAATATTCTCACAAACTTCAATACCATCCATTTCAGGCATCATAACATCAAGTATAATTAATTGTGGGCTATGTTGTTTTGCCATTTCTAAACCATCAACACCATTACCTGCAATTATAACATTATATCCTTCTTTCTTCAGATTAAAACCAACAATTTCTAATATATCTTCCTCATCATCTACAAGCAAAATTGTAATATCTCCTTTTTTCATACTAATATATTAATGCATTTTTTTATAATTATAATAGCCTAATTTTTTCCTAAATTCTTCAACAAACAAAATGCTTTTTCAACCTGAAAATCTTCAACTACAATAGTAAATTCGTTTGTTGTTGAAACAACCTCAATAACATTTATTCCATCCCATGCCAAGTCTCGAAACACATAATAATATATACCCGAAACTTTTGTATTTTCAACTGGTAGTTTAATTGTTAACGCCGATAATCCGGTTTGTTTTGTAACAAGCACCTCATCAGCAAAAATCAACTCTATTTCTTCATTTAATTTATCGCTTACAATAATAGTAGTTTCGTAAACTCCTTTTGATAAAGCATAATACAAATCAGAATGCTTACTAACTAAATCAAGCAACTTAGCCTGATTTTTAACTAACGTATTTGAACTCGAAAAAGTATAATCCGATAATTTTGAACGCACAGTAATATCTCCTAAATTATTCAGTACATCTTTTACCTTTCGGTTTATTTGAAATTCGAGAGTTGGAGCAAGCCGTTTTACAGCCATTACAATAGCCCCCGATTGAACATCCTTACGCAAATCAGTTTGTACAGCGGGCTGAATTTGCTTGGCAAGAGATGTCATATTAATAATACCTTGTGCCAACGCACTTTCTAAAAAAGGCTTTTGCTTAATTATTTTTTCAACCGATTGTGCAACTGTTTTCATATATATTCTACTCTTTATATTTTTTTTATTTTTCTACAAATAACATTCAATAGTTACTTAGTTGTTGTATAATAATTTTATAACCAATATTTAAAACAGCAGTTTTAAACGTAAAAACAACTTAATATTTCAATAAATCATAATATTTATCAGGTAACCATTATTTATATAACAATAGTCTACATCTAACACAACTTACTATAAGTAATTAAATACCAACTCATTAACTCTGAAATTATTACAGTAATGATGTTTTTATTTATCAATTAACATATAATCTACAAACTATTATAATGTTATTTATTCAGCAAAAATACTATATTTTGTTACAAATTTAACAATAAGTTATATTATGTATAAAATAATATAAAAAATATGTTTTATTAATATAAAGTATAGTTTTGCATAACTAACTTATAACCAAAATCCAACCATGGAAAACGTATTAACTTTAGACAAAGAAACATCTCAAGAAATGTATAACAACGTAACTGTTGAAAAATTCAACAACATACAAACACCGTTTTATTATTACGATATTGACGTATTAAAAAACACTTTAGAAACTGCCATTAAAGCATCGTCTAAATACAATTATCATATTCATTATGCTATAAAAGCTAATGCTAATGATCGTATTTTAGATATAATAAAAGATTATGGTTTTGGAGCTGATTGTGTTAGTGGAAACGAAGTTTCGAAGGCACTAGAACATGGGTTTGCTCCTGAAACAATTGCTTTTGCAGGTGTTGGAAAATCTGATTTAGAAATAAATACTGCCATCAACGGAAACATAAAAGCTTTTCATGTTGAATCGGTTGCCGAACTTGAGGTTATTAACGAATTAGCGGCTGCAAAAAATAAGGTTGTAAATGTTGCTTTCCGTCTTAATCCAAATGTTGATGCTAAAACACACGCATACATTACAACAGGATTAAGCGAAAATAAATTTGGAATTAACCCTTGGGAACTTGAAAGTTTAGTAGAAAAATTACCTGAGTTTAAAAACTTAAAACTTATTGGACTTCATTTTCATATCGGATCTCAGATTTTAGACATGAGTGTTTATAAAGAATTAGCCGAAAAAGCTAATAACTTTTTAGATTGGTTTGAAGCAAATGACATAAAATTACCTTACATGAATTTTGGAGGTGGACTTGGTGTTGATTATGATAACCCTGAGAATAAAACTCCAGATTTTGAAGCATTCTTTAAAGTTATAAACGAAAACTTTAACAGAAGAGATAATCAGGAAGTACACTTTGAACTTGGGAGATCGTTAGTTGCTACTTGTGGAGATATGATTTCGAAAGTATTATACATAAAAAAAGGACTTGAAAAGAACTTTGCTATTGTAGATGCTGGTATGACTGATTTATTACGTCCTGCATTATACAAAAGTAAGCACGCAATTTCTAACATTTCATCAATAGAAGAAGAAGTAAAATACGATGTTGTTGGTCCGGTTTGTGAATCATCTGATGTTTTTGCAACTGAATTTACAATGCCTAAAACACGTCGTGGAAACTTAATTTCGTTTCATACTGCCGGAGCTTACGGACAGGTTATGGGATCGAACTACAACTTAAGAGATTTGGCTACCGAATATTATTCTGATGAGATTTAACATCTATCATTTTATGATATTATATTTAATACTGTTTAATAATTAACTTTATTAGTTGATATATTAAGTATTATAAACACAAAAATAGCATTAAGAAATTATTTTCTTAATGCTATTTTTTATGCTAAAAACTTATACATAAAGTATTAATATCAGTGCTACTAATTTTTGCAATTCTATTAGTTATAATACTTTAATTAAAGACAAGCAATATCTATTTATTTGCATTTTCAAACTCAGGTTCTTTTTGTGCTTCAACTATATCTTCAGCTTCTGCTACATCTTCAAACTCAAATGCATCATTATATATTTCTTTTGTTTTTCCGAATAGAGAAATAATCTTGCCCGAGAATAAACCTGCTACAATTGCAATAACAACAGTTACTAAAATTCCTTTTAACTGAGCACCAACATCAAGTCCATCAACTACAACAATAGCAGCTAATCCACCAAATATACCAGGTATTCCATGCAGATTTGACACTCCACATGTATCAATAATTTTGTGAAATTTTTCTTGTTTTGCCTGAAATATTGCAAATCCTATAGTTGAAATAGCACCGGCTAAAAGTCCAATAATTGTTGCTTCGAAATGAGTAGCATGATCGAAAGTAGCACCAATAGCTACACCACCTGCAAGAGCAGCATTAGCAATATCGGCTGCATTTATTTTTCCTCTGATATAAACCGATGCAATATAAGTAGCAATTGTTGATCCACTTAATGCCAGAAATACATTCACAACAGCAAAAGGAATTGTTTCGGCAGGTATTAATGCTGAACAAAAACTAGGCCAGAAAACCCATAAAACCATACTTCCTAGTAACGAAAATTTATCGGATGTTGCATTTGTTGAAATTGGAATTTGTTGCTGTTCTTTAGTTGTTAAAGAAATAGCTGCAGCAATTCCGAATATTGCACCAAAAGCATGAATAACAATAGAACCACCAGTATCAGCAACTTTACCAATAACTCCAAAATAATCGTCAACAACAATTAATTCGTTAAGTACATAAAAAGGAATAAATAACAAACCAAGCATCATATATTGATGTATTTTTATTCTTCCAAGTACAGCACCTGCAGCAATAAGTAAACTTGCAGCTCCAAATTCGGCAAGTATAAACTGCTCAATCTCTCCTTTTTCTTCAAAAATACCCAACCCTTTTACAGCAAGGTACATTGGCAGGGCTACACTAACTAACAAAAAGGTTGCCGTAATTGCCGAACGTCCGTATTTTTTAACAAAAACCATTAAAAAACCAAATCCAATTAATAGCATTGCCATAATATGAATTGAACGATTATATTGTTGAATTTCTAATATTGTAGAAATATCTATTTTTGAAACCTCTTGTGCAAATAAACTATTTGCCGAACTGATAATAAAAATAGCTATTGTTACTATTTTTTTAATATAATTTTTCATTAGTAATAATTGAGTTGAGTTAATTAATTTGGTTTTGATATTATTTTTAAGCTTAAACTATTTTAATAAAAACAATTTCACTAAGCCTAACTAAAAGGAACGGCTTTTTTACTAAAAAACAAAGTTAAAACAGTAATGATACTAGGCTAAAACAAATAAACACACTAACACCCCCTTGTTTTTTAAGCACAGAGTTTGAAAAGTTAATTTTATAATGAAAAAACATAAATCATTCAATTAAATAAACAGTTTCAATAAAAATTAATATTAATGAATTACTTTTGCTAACTATCTTAAAAAAAATAACAGAAAATAATACAACACATTTGTTATGTTACAAGTTCAATATATAAAAGAGAATAAAGAGGCAGTAATTGAGGGTCTGAAAAAAAGATTTTTTAATGCTGAAGAGCCAATTGAAAAAGTTTTAAAATTAGATGACGAAAGAAAATCTACTCAAAACAAGCTAGATAATTCTTTGGCTGAAGCTAAAAAAATGGCTGGACAAATTGGAGGTTTATACAAGCAAGGTAAAGCCGATGAAGCTAATTTATTAAAGGCTAAAACCGGAGAACTTAAAACAGAATCGAAAGAATTTAGTGCTAAGCTTACCGAAATTGAAGAGGCTCTTAAAACCGAACTTTATAACATACCTAACGTACCACACCAAAAGGTTGTAGCCGGTAAGTCGGAAGACGATAACGAGATTATTTACCAAGAAGGTGAAATTAAAGACTTAAACGAAGATGCAATTCCTCACTGGGAAATTGCATCGAAATACGATATTATTGATTTTGAACTTGGTACTAAAATTACTGGAGCTGGATTTCCTGTTTACAAAGGTAAAGGTGCTAGATATCAGCGTGCTTTAATAAACTATTTTTTAGATAAAAATACTGATGCTGGTTACAAAGAATTTCAAGTTCCTCATTTGGTAAACGAAGCTTCGGGTTACGGAACGGGTCAGTTGCCAGATAAAGAAGGACAGATGTATCATTCAACTGTTGATGATTTGTATTTAATACCTACTGCCGAAGTACCGGTTACTAATATGTACCGAGATACTATTTTAAAAGCAGAAGATTTTCCTATAAAAGCAACAGCTTACACTCCTTGTTTCCGTAGAGAAGCTGGTAGTTACGGTGCTCATGTACGTGGTTTAAACCGTTTACACCAATTCGACAAAGTAGAATTGGTACAGTTGCAACACCCCGATAACTCGTGGGATGCCCTTGACGGAATGGTTGAGCATGTAAAAGGTATTCTTCAGGAATTAGGGTTACCTTTCCGTGTACTACGTCTTTGTGGTGGAGATACTGGTTTTACAGCAGCTATGACTTATGATTTTGAAGTTTGGTCGGCAGCCCAAAAGCGTTGGCTAGAGGTTTCATCGGTTTCTAACTTCCTCGATTTTCAAGCAAATCGTTTAAAACTTCGTTTTACTAACAAAGAAGGAAAACGTCAGTTAGCACATACTTTAAATGGTAGTTCATTAGCATTGCCACGTATTTTGGCTGCGTTACTTGAAAATAACCAAACAGAAGATGGAGTAAATATTCCTGAAGCATTACGTTCTTACACTCGTTTTGATGTAATTGACTAAGTTTCTATAAAAAATAAATTAAGCAGAAAAGGCTAATATTTTATAAACATTAATGTTTGTAAAATATTAGCCTTTTCTGCTTTTTAAATCATTGAAATACAAATTAACTATTAAATGGTTTAAATTAAAATTATAGCCAATAATTATGATATAGAATAGCATTACGCACCTGTTACAGTTAACTAATGTTAAACCTAACTTATAGTAAGTTAATGCACTTGACCAAATTGCTAAACAGTACTAATTTAGCACTATAACAAATAAAAACATAATAATATGAGACGTAAAATAGTAACAACAGCATTTGCTTTATTAGCAATTTTATCGATTAACAACGTTGAAGCTCAAAACAGAAATGGTAACGGAAATGGACAAGGAAATGGTTCGGGTAAATATCATGGAAATGGAGATCGTTTTTTAGAAATAGCAGATACAAATAACGATGGTGTAATTGACAAATCGGAGTTTAATGCTATGCAAGATAGACGAATTAAAAGGCTTGAATCGAGTACTAAAAGAATAAAATCTGCAACGTTTAAAAAAGCTGATTTAAATAATGATGGCAAAATTGATAAAGACGAAATGATTGTGCACCGCAACAACATGAAATCGAAAGCAAATATGCGTCCTAAATTTTCGGAAATGGATGCCAACAAAAACAATTACGTTTCGGAAAAGGAATTTAACAAATTTAAGGCCGATAGAACGAAATTGATGCAAGACGAAGGCAGACAAATGAGAAACATGGCTAAGGCTCCTAAATTCTCGGATATTGACACTAATAAAGATGGCAAAATTTCTATTGAAGAATTCGAAAACCATCAACCTATTATGCAAAACCGAAGTGGCAACAGAAGAGGAAGAGGAAATGGTAATGGTAATGGTAATGGAAGAGGAAACAGAGGTAATTGGTAGAAAAACAAAATATAGTTTTATTACAAAAAAAGAGCACATGGATATTAAAACCTTGTGCTCTTTTTTTTTGAAATTTAAAAATAAATTATTACATCTAGTTATCAATTAAAACAACAATACATCTGTCGTCTATTTTTATAGTGTTAGAATAATTAGATATCTCGCATACTTCAGAAGTATCTTGAGATGTATCAACTTTAAGGTTCCATTTTCCATAAATTGCAGTAGGCAATTCAAACTCTAACTCTTCCCAATACATATTCATGTACACTAATATGCGTTCTCTTTTTGATGGGTAATGATATTCGAATCCTAATGTATGAGAATTAAAGCCCCAATCGGGTTCGTTTAAACATGTTCCGTGCCATGTAATGTATGGAATACTAATTGATCTTATTCCTGATTTTATTGTTGAAGGAAATCTCAGCACTTCAAAAGTTTTAGTTAAATCAACTAAGGTTCTAACAAAGTTTAATACTTCCGAATTTATCTCAACCAAGTCCCAATCAAACCAGTTTAATTCAGAATCGATACTATATGCATTGTTATTTCCTTTCTGACTTCTACGTACCTCATCTCCCATCAATAACATTGGTGTACCCTGAGATAGCATTGAAATTGTATAGAAGTTTTTAATCATTTTTAAACGCAAACGTTCAATATCTTCATCTTCCGACATTCCTTCCTTCCCACTATTCCAACTATAATTTTCGTTGGCACCATCTAAATTACTCTCTCCGTTTTCGGCATTATGTTTTTGATTGTAACTTACCAAATCGTTAAGCGTAAATCCATCATGACAGGTTATAAAGTGTATACTTTTCGACACCTCGAAGTTGTCTTTTTTAAACACATCAGGACTTCCAACAATACGAGAAGCTACTGTAGAAACCATTCCTGGATCTCCTTTCATAAACTTTCTAATATCATCTCGATATTTGCCATTCCACTCTGCCCATTTTTCTCCTGTAAATACTCCAAGCTGATAAAGCCCCGAAGCATCCCAAGCTTCAGCAATAAGTTTTGTCCACTCTAAACTTGGTTCCGATTCAATTGACCAAATAGTTGGAGGGTTTAAAATTGGTTTTCCATTTTCATTTCTAGATAATACCGATGCCAAATCAAATCTAAAACCATCAACATGCATTTCTTCAACCCAATATTTCAGAGAATCAATAATCATACGTCGTGGTACCGAATGGTTTGAATTAAACGTGTTTCCACAACCAGTATAATCAAGGTGTTTTTCTTTATTCGATTTATCAACCATATAATAACCCTCGTTATCGAAACCACGCATACATAAAGTAGGTCCAACGTATCCCGATTCTGAAGTATGGTTATAAACAACATCAAGTATAACTTCTATTTCGGCTTTATGCAGTGCCTTAACCATATCCTTAAATTCCTCAATGGCTTGTATTGGCTCTTTCGATATAGAATATGCATTATGTATTGCAAAGAAATTTATAGGCGAATATCCCCAATAATTATTTTTTCCATAAGGTGCATCCTGATGATCGTAAGCAAAAACAGGCATTAACTCAACTGCATTTATACCCAACGATTTTAAATAAGGAATTTTTTCAATTACTCCGGCATAAGTACCACGTTCAGGAGTATTCAACCCCGATGAAGGAGAATAAGTAAACCCTTTAACGTGCATTTCGTAAATAATTAAATCGGAAGTTTCAATTTGTGGAGATTCCACCCCTTCCCAGTTATAGCAATCCTTTCCGGTTACTATCGACTTAAAAGAATAAGGCAGATTATCAACACCGTTTATTGATGCTTTTGTTCTATCGTAAGTATTCGAATAAATTCCACGTGCATAAGGATCAATTAAAACCTTTGTTTTATCAAAAGCCAATCCTTTTGCAGGATTATATTCTCCATCAACTCTGTATGCATAAAATTGTCCTTTACCAATACCCTCAACAAGCAAGTGCCAATAATAATAAGATGTATCAATTTTTTTTTGAAGATCAATTTCTATATATGGTAATATACTGTCTTTGCCATCAAAAAGCAGAAGAATTACTTTAGTTGCCTTTGGTGCATAAACCGAAAAATTAACTCCTTTATCTACTACTGTAGCTCCTATAGGATGTGGTAATCCCTGGCTGTATTTTAACGACATATTACTTCTCATATTGTAAATTCAATCTAATTTAATTCTATTTTCTTTATCTATTATATATATTAGGTCAATGACATCATTTACACCTTACACAGTAAAACAATGAGCCTTTTATACCAAAAAACATATAAAAACAACACTACCACTTACAATATACGTAAGAATAAGTACGAACCATATTAATTTACAACTATTATACGCATTTTACTTACCATTAATAAAAGCATAATTAAAGCAAACTACTAACAAACACTTTCAATTAATCATCAATCATTTAACAATCAATAACTTATTAAAAAATAAAGCACAAAAAAATTGGGTTACGTATAAAATTTATACATAACCCAATTTGTAAGTAATTTATAATAAGCAATAGGTTTTATTAAAAACCCATAAAACTCAATACAAAAATTAATATCTAATATTTAACGAAGTATTATTAATACCAAATAGAAGATTTAGTTAAATCAATAGATTTATCTAAATTTTTACTTCCGTTAATTCTTCTAACTCCAACTAAAATATCAACTAAATACTCTTTGTAATTATCTTTAGTAGGATCAACACTTGTTACATGTACCTTTCCCGAACTGTGTAAGTATTCGTTATTTCCAATCCAAACAGCAACGTGTGTTACACTACCTCTTTTTTTGTTTCCGAAGAATAATAAATCTCCAACTTCAAGTTTATCGGCTACTAATTTACTGTGTTCTTTTCCATTAACATTAACTTTTTCAACAGAGTATTCTATTTCATCACCCTGCTTAATTTGCTGACTTGCATCTCTTGGTAAAAACACCCCCATTGAATAATAAACAGCACCTGAAAAACCACTACAATCAATTCCTTTAAAAGAGTTACCTCCCCATAAATAAGGCTGACCGTTAAAGTTGTATCCGTAATCAATAACGTGTTGCTTATTAAATTTAGCATTTGCTTGCCACTCTTTTAACGGAGTTAATTCTGACGTTTTAACAACAGCTTTTCTTCCTCCCGGAATTGTTACAGTTGTGTATTTTTTACCTTTCTTTTCTAAAGTTAATACGTTACCATAAACCAAATCGGTTACCACTTGCTTGTTGTTTTCAACATTGTAAGCAAAAGTAGTATTTGCAGTTACCATAACTTTTGGCAATGCTTTTAAACTATCAGCCTCGGCTTTTGTTAAATACTGAAATGATGGTTTAGGAATCCATGCAATATAACCTTGTGCATTTTTAACTTTATGCCATTGTCCATCTTTTTCTAAAAGCTCCATTTGCATACCCATTAATGTTTGAGTAGCCATACCTTTTGCACGAGATTTACCAACACGCATATTTGCTACCGACTGTGTTACAACAGCATAAGGAGTAGCAACAAGTTGAGAATCAACCGGCAATGTAATTACTTCCGACTTACTGAAACCTTGCTTTTTTGCAAGTTCAACAGCTTGTGCAGTAAAATTAGCATCGGTAGTTTTTACGCTAAACACTAATTCTTTTGCCGAATTTGTATCAATTTTATAATCAAAAATATTCTCTCTTTTATCAAACTTTACAGCTTTTTTTAAAGAGTCGATACTTGATTTTAAAGCATCGTTAGTATTTACTACAGTTTTTGTTTGGTTTGTACAAGCTACAAAGCTTAAACCTACAAGGGCTAGTGATATAATTTTAGATTGCATCTACTAAATCATTTTTTTTTATTAGTTCTTCTATTAATTCAATTCCTGCTCCAAATCCTTCAGAGTAAACAATTTTACCATCAACAACCTCAACACCCGTAGCTGGATCGTTTGCAATAAGTACGGCACCATCGGCATCAATATAATCTAATTCTGTAGCCAACTGAGTCATAGCCGAAATACCAACAGACGATTCTGTCATACATCCAGCCATAAGTTTTAATCCGTGTTTTTTAGCATTTTCAACCATACGCAATGCCGGAGTTAAACCTCCACATTTCATAAGTTTTATATTAATTGCATCGAAATGTTTTGCACATTCATCAACATCTGCCTCTGTTTGACAAGATTCATCAGCAACAATTGCAATTGGGCTTATTTTTCTGAACTCATCTAAATCGGCAGTATTTTTAATGGCAAAAGGTTGCTCAATTAATTCAACACCAGTTTCAATAAGTATAGGAAGCCACTTTGTAGCAATCTCCAAATCCCACGCTGCATTAGCATCAATACGCAATTTAGCATCGGTATGCTTACGTACTTCTAGTAAAGTTTCGGGCGGAGTATCGGCACCTAATTTTATTTTATATACAGGCCAAGGCTTATCTTTAATTTGATCAATCATTTCCTTAGCCGTACCTATACTAATAGTGTAGTTCGAAAGCGGAGTTTTAGTTCCTTCAGGAGATATATCGCTATATATTCGGGTTCCGTGTAGTTTTCCATATAAATCGTGTGCAGCACAATCAATTGCCGACAATAAAAATGAATGACCACTTTTTATTAGATCTTCTGAAATTTCGTTCCAAAGTTTCAACGGATTTTCGAAATCATGATTCTCAATAAAAGGAGTTACCTCTTCAAGTTTATCAATCATTTCATCAACAGTTACATTGTAATAGCTTATTGCTGTTGATTCTCCATAACCTGTAAAACCACCATGATTAAGCTCTACAATAAGAGTTGGTTGGTGAGTTCTGGTTTCGTATGAAATTTTAAAAACTTTAGCTAATTTTAGTTGGTACGAATGATATTTAACCTTCATATTATTTATAGTTTTAATTAAAATATGTGAACCTTAAAAAGGTTTAACTACACATTTTAACATTTAAATATTCTTATTGTTAATTAACTACAAATATTGTATTTTATATATAAATATGAAAACTTTTATCATTAATAATAACCTTTTACTACCTCTAGTATTTATAGATGTGCATAACATGTTATCGCCTCTATTTAAATTAAAAGAATAAATAAAATACATCAACCTAAAACGGCATATACAAACACTTTACAACTAAAAACTATACAATTATTAAACACACAACTAGCTATTAATTAATGTATTGATAATCAAAACAAACAATAGCATTTTAATTAAGCACACCACAATTAAAATTATTTCAACATAACAAACTCGTTTTCATAAAACTACAAGTGGTTTTTAATTAAAAAACTTATAAAACATAAATAAAATTGCATTAATATAATGATGGCAAATTCCTACAACAAAACAGCTATTGTAACCTAATTTACTATTAAGTAATTTTTAATTGTCAATGGTTAATTCTATAGTACCTATAAATACTCGTTAATTTAAATTTATATACACAAATAATTGTGTCATGTCACTTACTACAAATAACTAAACAAACACATTAATTTGCATAAAATTTAGCTTATTATTTAGTGCATTTAGTCGAACTAAACACACTTTAAAACTTATAAACAAAACCCTACACTCTAAATATTGTAACTTTAATTATATATATGTAATAGTTAATTTACTATTGTAAATGGTTAATTATCTAGCACTTAGAAGTAATATTAAATTTATATACACAAATAATTGTGTCATAGCACTTAATAATTCTCATTAGTTTAATTTAATGTATATATAACTGCATTATGCAATGGTGCTATATAAATAACTCTCTCCCCTAAATATAAAAATTCAATTATAAGGATAAGTAATTAGTAATTTTAAACAATGCTATATTATGAATAGAATACTATTAATATTACTTATTGCTACATCTTTTATATCATTTGTGGCTTGTAGCCAAGATGGAAAAGAAGAAAAAAAACAAAGCAAAACTTCATCAAAAGAAGAAGCCTTAAGCCTTTGGAATGACAATGAAGTAAAAGCTAAAATAATATCGTTTGTTGATTCTATTACCGATAAAAATAGTCCTCATTATTTAACTCCAAGTAATAGAGTTGTAATGTTCGATATGGATGGTACTATACTTGCCGAACGACCTATGTATGCCATATTTGATTTTGCACTTAGAGAGTTAAGTTCTAAAATCAAAAAAAATCCTGAATTAAAAAATAAACAACCATATAAAGCTGTTGCTGAAAAAGATATGGGATACTTTAAAAAAGTTGGTTTTGCATCAGAAACCGGAATATACAGTGTTTTACTTTTTGCTAGTGATGGCGATTCTGAAATAGAATATGCTAAAAAGGTTAGAAATTATTTCAATACAGTAAAAAATAAAAGATTTGGAGTTTCGAACAAAAAACTAGTTTATAAGCCTACACTTCAGCTTATTAAATATCTACAAAAAAATAAATTCGACATTTATATTTCTACTGGTTCGGAGATACAATTTGCCCGAATAATTAATGAAGATATGATTGGTATTCCTGCCGAAAATATAATTGGAACTACTGTTTTAACTAAATGGGTACAAACCGATTCGGGAGCATTTCATATACGTCAACACCAATTTATACAACCCATAAACGACAAAGATGGTAAGCCTGTAAATATTAAAAATAAAATAGGTAAACAACCAATTATGGTAGTTGGAAATTCAATGGGAGATTACCATATGTTAGAATACTCTAAACAGGCCGATTATAGCTTACAAATAGTTATAAATCATGATGATGCTGATAGAGAATACAGTTACAATGCCGAAGAAATGAAAAAAGCTTGTAAAGAAAATGGTTGGTTTGAAGTAAGTATGAAAAAAGATTTTAAAAAAGTTTTTGAAAAAAAATAATTAATTCCTGACTTATAAATAACACACACAATACTAATTTAAACAAATTAATATTGTGTGTGTGTGTGTGTTAATCAATTTAAAAATACAATTAGCATTACTCTTATCAACACTCCGTTAAACAATTAATTTAACACCTTTAAAATCAGTAATATAAAACATTAAAATAAACTGAAACAAACAATTACCATCAATAAAATTTAAAAGAATATTGCCTATAAACTTAAAACATAGTTACAATGAATTTAAAATTACTATTATTAGTATTCATGAGTATTATTGTGATGCCTGGTTTTGCACAGGAAATGACTAAAAAAGAAAAGAAAGAAGCTAAAAAGATTGCAAAAAAAGCAAAAAGAGAACAGAAAGTAAAAAGAGGTGAATTTTTATTTAGTCCAATTATAGCTCCTGGATTTACACCAGAACTTGGAGGTATGATTGCTTTAGGTGGCTTAACTAGTTTCAGAACTGATAAAAGCGACACTACATTATTAAGAACATCAATTCCGTTTACTTTTGCATATACTACAACCAAAGCAATTGTTTTTAACTCAGTTATTACATCATATTGGTTTCATGATAAACTTAGAATAAATGGTGATTTTTGGTATAAGGATATGCCCGATCATTTTTGGGGAGTTGGCTACAATGAAGCTTATAACATGAAAAAATCTGATACTACAACATTTTACCACAGAAAATGGTGGTGGATAAATCCTAGATTTCTTTACCAAGTAAAGAAAAATTATTTTATAGGTTTAAATGTTGATTATAATTCAACTACGGGAACTAATGCTACTGAAATGGTTGCTGAACATAAAAATTATAAAAAATTTGTTGACAAACCATTAAATTCGGGATTGGGTTTAATGCTAAGATACGACAGTAGAGATGTTGCAGTTGATGCATGGAAAGGTTTGTTACTTGATTTTAGAGCTACAAGTTATAATACTGCTTTTGGTGGAGATAATAATTATGAAGTTTATCTGTTTGATTACCGCCAATTTTATACCATTGAAAGAGAAGGTAAAGTGTTAGCTTGGCAAGCAAAAATAAGAATTTCGGAAGGAGAAGTGCCGTATTCCGAAATGTCTCAACTTGGTAATCCTTGGGATTTAAGAGGTTATACTTGGGGTAGATACCGTAACAACGATATGTTTTTCTTCTTAACAGAATATCGTCATACTTTTTTAAAGAAAAAAGGTGGATTAAGTAAACACGGAGCAGTTGTATGGGTTGCATCGGGAACTATTTTTAATACAGAAACTATTAAAGACAACTCCAATAGGTGGCTTCCAAACTTTGGTGTTGGATACCGTTTCGAACTTCAACCACGTATGAGTATGAGGATAGATTTTGGTATTGGTAGAGAAAGTTCAGGTTTCTACTTCAACTTTAATCAAGCATTTTAAAATTTCGGAAAAGAACTATTGCGGTAAATAAACAATGGCTATACTTAATTAAGTATAGCCATTGTTTATTATTAGTTACATCATCGCAAATAAAAACAGTATTACTACAAATTAAGTAATACTGTTTTTATTAAACTTAATTTAAACATAAAAACTATAAAATACAACTCGAATAAAAAACTTTAAAAATGAAAATATCAAAATTCATATTAATACTTATTTTACTCTCATCAAGTTTTTCGGTTTTTGCGCAAACAACACAAGGAGTTTCCGATACTATTTTAAAGAAACACAAAATAGTTGATAATGGTAAATTTATGTTTACACCATTTATAGCCCCAGGTTACACCCCCGAATTGGGTGCATTATTGGCTGCCGGTGGATTAATGAGTTTTAAAACCACTAAAAAAGATAGTTCAATACAACGCACATCAATTCCTTTTTCGGTTGGATATACCACTACTGGTGCCATTGTTGCAAATGCAATTATAACATCGTATTGGTTAAAAGACAAGTTAAGAATTGATATGGATTTTGCTTATAAAGATATGCCCGATCATTATTGGGGTATTGGTTACGAAAATGGAAATAACAAATTTAAAACCGATAGTACTACTGCATACAACAGGTTATGGTGGTGGTTTAATCCGCGTTTTATTTATCAAGTTAAACCAAAATATTTTGTGGGGTTAAATGTAGATTATAATTATACCGAAGGAACAAATGCTGCTGATGATGTAATTGCCGATTATCATTATAGTAGATACGGAAACAAACCTATGAATTCGGGTTTGGGTTTAATTTTAAGATACGATAGCCGAGATATTCCGGTAGATGCTTGGAGTGGAATGTTTATTGATTTTAGAGCTACAAATTACAACACCGCTTTTGGTGGCGATAACAACTACAATGTTTATCAATTAGATTATAGGCAATATGAAACCATTGGACGTAAAGGAACCGTGTTAGCATGGCAAGCAAAATTGCGTATTACCGAAGGTGATGTGCCGTATGGAGAAATGTCGCAAATTGGTACTCCATGGGATTTAAGAGGCTATACTTGGGGTAGATATAGAGATAATAATATGTTCTTTTTTTTAACAGAATATAGACACAAATTTTTTAAACAAAATGGAGAATTAAGTAAACATGGAGTAGTTGCATGGATAGCTTCGGGTACTATTTTTAATTCTAATACTACAAAACAAAACACTCATAAATGGCTGCCTAATTATGGAATTGGTTACCGTTTAGAACTTCAGCCTCGTATGGCAGTGCGTTTAGATTTTGGAATTGCAAGAGAAAACTCTGGGTTTTATTTCAACTTTAATCAAGCGTTTTAATTTGAGTTAAAAAAAAGAATGAGCAATTTTATA
>JAGLDK010000057.1 GCA_023145615.1 Ichthyobacteriaceae bacterium
TTTTTTTTTAGAAGTTCTTAATTAACCGTTACTCAAACGCTTAGTTAATGCTGAAAAAACAATTAAAATAAATAAACCCATAATTCCCATAAAAGTTCCTATTTCAACTAATTCAATACCTACATTTTCGGATAATGCACCAGGTGTAATCATAATAAACAAATCTATATAATGACCAATAATTAATGCAACTGATGTAATAATTAAAAGCAGTAAATTTTGTTTTTGCTTACTACCCATTAACATTAAAAACGGAAAAACTAAGTTTAAAACTACCATAGTCCAAAACAAAATTTTAAAATCATTGAAACGTGTAATGTAATAAGTTACTTCTTCGGGTATGTTTGAATACCAATAAAGCATGAATTGAGAAAACCATAAATAACCCCAAAACATTGAAAAACCAAACACGTATTTTGCTAAATCAGAAATTTGATTTGAATTTATCTGAGGCAAATAATTTTGATGTTTTAAATAAATTACCACCAAAATAATAACTGATATTGCCGAAACAAACATACCCGAAAACACGTACCAACCAAATAATGTAGAGTGCCAATGTACATCAATACTCATAATCCAATCCCAAGCCGATGTTGAAGATGTTATTGCAAAGAATACAATAAAAATTACAGATACCTTAAATGCGTTTATATACAATTTGGTATTTGCCTTGGTGTTTGCTATTGTGCTTGCTTTGGTATATAACTCTATCGAATATTTTTTAAGTAGATGGAAACATAAAATCCAACCTAATAAATAAATAATAGAACGGATAATAAAAAAAGACTTGTTTAAATAGTTTGATTTAGAATAAATAGTAGCGTCGAAATTAGCCGAATTTATATCGGCAACTCCATCACCCATCCAATAAAAAATATGATGAAGATTAAAAACTCCTGCTAGTAAAATTACAAACACCACTACTCCACCAATAATTATATACTCCGATATTGATTCCATTACTCCGAATAAACCAACCGCCCACTCTGACTTTGTAACATACTGAAGCGCTAGAAAAAACAACGTACCTAGTGCCAAAAAAAAGAAAAATAAAGCTGATATGTATAACGACGACCACGCTCTATCGGGCAAATAAATAAAACCATAAACAAGTAATAATATTCCTATTATTAAAAATGCAAATGATATATTTTTTATGTTTTTAAATATTTTACACATCTTAATTACTTTAAAAGTTGGAATAATTTATTCTCTTAATTTTAATACATATTGTACAATTTGCCATCTTTCGGTGGCAGTAAGTTGAGAAGAATGAGAACCCATCATATTTTTGCCATAAGTAATTACATGAAATATACTTCCTTCAGTTATGTTTGGCAATTTTGTTTTCGAATATTCGGGTATGCCTAATATTTTTTCGTTCAGTACAAGTTTACCATTACCATCTCCATTTTTTCCGTGGCATGATATACAGTAAATATTATATAGTTCTTTTCCTTGTTTTAAATTAAATGCAGTTTGTTTTATTGGCATTTTTAAACTTGCCAAAGCATTATTATATCCTTGTAATGTATTATCAATTTCGTAAGGCATAAACCCCCTTTTAATTGTACCTAACACAGGTTTCAGCATTGAATTTTCGGAATAAGGCTCATACGCTACCGATTTATACATATCGGGCATAAATACATCGGCAGGATTGCGTTTTGGTGCGTTAGAGTTGCACGATATTATAGTTATTGCAATCATTAATAATGAAATAATTTCTGCTGATTTTTGCCAAAATTTAATTTCTTTTTTATCCGAAACATTAAAAACTTTAACTTCAACTGCTCCTGTATCTTTCAATAATTCTACAATTTGTTTAGTATCATTATTCAATATAAATTCAACCAAAAACATATTATCAGTAGTACGTACATCGGGGTTTCCTTTTTTATTTCCAGGAAATAACTTGTTTTTAAAAAAGTAGGATATAACCATAAATACAACTGCAAAAAGCACAATTATCTCGAAAATTACAGGCACAAAAGCAGGCATTGCTTTTATAAACGATGCAATTGGTTTTCCACCAATATTCTGAGGCCAATCAAAAATCATCATATACCAAATCATCCAAACAGAAAGCAACAAACCAACTAATCCGGATATTAAAGCCGAGTACGAAATACGTGTTGATTTTAAACCAATAACATCATTTAGTTTGTGTATTGGAAATGGAGAATAAACTTCTTTAACTTTAAATCCTTTTTCTTGAGCCGATTTTATACTATTTATTAAAACATCATCATCGTTAAACAATCCATGTACTATATAAGTTTCATCTTTTTTCATAATAATTAAATGTTACTTAATTTCTTTTGATTGATTTGCTTGTTTATTTTTTGCAATTGAATTTTCTTCCTTTAAAATTGTTTTTAATTCGGATTGTGCAATTATTGGAAATGTGCGTGCATACAATAAAAACAGCGTAAAAAAGAAACCTAATGTGCCAATAAATATTAAAACTTCAACATAAGTTGGAGAGTACATACGCCACGATGAAGGTAAAAAATCTCGATGTAATGATGTTACTATAATTACAAAACGCTCGAACCACATACCTATATTTATAACTATTGAAAGTATAAAAGTAAAAACTATGCTTGATCTTAAATTTTTAAACCACAATAATTGAGGAGATAAAACATTAAATAAAACCATAGTTAAATATGCCCACCAATATGGTCCGGTTGCACGATTTATTAAAGTGTATTGCTCAAGTTCTACACCCGAATACCACGCCATAAATATTTCGGTAGCATACGCCAAACCAACAATAGAGCCTGTTACCAAAATAACTTTGTTCATCATTTGTATATGATAAATGGTTATGTAGTTTTTTAAATTGGCTACTTTACGCATTATAATTATTAATGTTTGCACCATTGCAAAACCCGAAAATATTGCTCCGGCAACAAAATAAGGCGGAAATATTGTAGAGTGCCAACCCGGAATTATTGAAGTAGCAAAATCGAACGAAACTATTGTATGTACCGAAATTACAAGTGGTGTAGCTATTCCGGCTAACACCAACGAAACTTCTTCGTGTCGTTGCCAATGTTTTGCTTTTCCACTCCATCCAAAACTTAATATTGAATAAATATGCTTTTTAAAAGGCTTTATTGCCCTATCTCTGATGGTTGCAAAATCGGGTATTAAGCCAACGTACCAAAACATTAAACTAACCAAAAAATATGTTGAAATTGCAAAAACATCCCAAAGCAAAGGAGAGTTAAAATTAACCCAAAGCGAACCGTAGGTATTTGGCAACGGAAACATCCAGTGCATTAACCACGGACGCCCCATGTGTATTATTGGAAATAAAGCTGCCTGAATAACTGCAAAAATTGTCATTGCTTCGGCAGATCGGCTTATTGATAAACGCCACTTTTGTCGGAATAATAACAACACTGCCGAAATTAAAGTTCCTGCATGCCCAATACCTATCCACCAAACAAAATTGGTAATATCCCAAGCCCACGATACTGTATTATTCAAACCCCAAACTCCTATTCCTGTTGAAATTGTATAAACAATTGCCCCTACTCCTGCCAAAAATGCGCTAAAAGATAATAAAAAAGCAAACCACCATAATTTACCCGCCTTATTTTTAATAGGTGCGGTAACATCATCAGTAATATCTTTATAGGTTTTATTACCTAATATAAGTGGAGTATTTATTTTATGGACTTCCATATTTTTTTAAGTTTAAAACCTTTTAAGTAAAATTAACTGTGTTAGTCTGTTCACTAAAACCTTAGATTTTTGGTCACTCGTTCACTTTTAATTTTATTTATTTCTAACCTTAGTTTGATACATTAAATTTGGTTGAGTACCCAACTCTTCTAACAAGTAGTATTTTCTATCCGAATTAAATTCTTTAGTAATTGCCGATGATTTTTGATTAATATCTCCAAACACAATAGCATTGTAAGAACAGGCACTAGCACAAGCCGGCTGAATATCGGCATCAGTAAGTTTTCGTCCTTCTTGCTTTGCTTTTAAAATTCCTGCTTGAGTTATTTGAATACACATTGAGCATTTTTCCATTACCCCTCTTGAACGTACTGTAACATCAGGATTTAAAACCATTCGTCCAACATCATCATTTAAGTTGAAATCAAATTCATCATTTTCGGCATACTGAAACCAATTAAATCTACGCACTTTATACGGACAATTATTTGCACAATATCTTGTACCAACACAACGGTTATACGCCATTTGATTTTGCCCTTGTTTACCATGAGTTGTTGCAACAACCGGACAAACAGTTTCGCAAGGTGCATGATTACAATGCTGACACATTACAGGCTGAAAAACAACTTCAGGATTATTTGATGCAATCTCCATTTTATCATACATTTCGGCAGTACCTCCAATTCCGGAAAGTCCGTTTTCATCAGCAACATCTTTTGTCATATCCGAAGAATAATATCTATCAATACGCAACCAATGCATATCTCTCGAATTTCTGACTTCTTCTTTTCCAACAACCGCAACATTATTTTCGGCATTACAAGCCACAACACACGATGCACAGCCAGTACATTTTGTTAAATCAATTGATAAGTTAAAATGATGACCTACTGCTTCTTTTTCAATATTCGAGCTTTTCCAAATATCAACTTCAGCAACCTGTTTTTTTCCTTTTTCAGTTTTTACCGTTACAGTAGGGTTCCAATTTTCTTTATCCTCATTTTTATATTTATCAAAAGTAGTTTCTCTAATAATATCTCTATCCATTAAAGTATTGTGCAATTGCACACAAGCAAATTTATGCTCGCCTTCAAGTTTTTCTATTTCTATATTAGAACTATATTTTGCAAAATTTTTATAAAACTTATAAGCATTTACTCCGGTTTGCATTTCCGATTTCACACCTACTTTACGTCCATAACCCAAGGCTAACCCAACCGAACCATAAGCTTGTCCGGGCTGAATAAACACAGGAACAGTAACCGTTTTATTACCCTTAGTAAGCTTAACCAAGCTACCATTCATAGCACCATTTGCCTCGTTCCAATTTTTTAAACCTAACTCCCTTGCCTGTTTCTGAGATATAGTTAAATAATTGTCCCACGATGTTCGGGTTATAGGATCGGGTAATTCTTGCAACCACGGATTATTAGCCATTACACCATTTCCCATCGATAATTTTACGTATAACTCAAGCTCAGTACCTTTTGTTTTATTCCAAAAACGCACAGCTTTTTTTACAACATATGCAATATTTATTTTCAACAATCCTCTTTCATAATCGGCATTTGCATTACCGTTTGTACTTACACTAAACACACCATCATAAAGAGATTTATTCCAAGTAGCACCTTCTTTTTTAGTAAGTATATTTTTCTGCCAAAATTTTTTCAGAAAAGAATAATAATCAACTTCTACACCTGCCCATTTCAACAAATTATCCTGAAACTGACGAGTATTATATAAAGGCTTAATAGTTGGTTGTATTAGCGCATATTCTCCATCAATAGGCATTGCATCTCCCCAACTTTCTAACGAATGCGGAGTAGGAAAATTAAAATCCATAAGTTTAGCCGTTTCATCAACAAACTTACTCATCGATATTTTAAGCTGAACTTTATCCAATCCTCTTACAAATTCTTTAGAGTTTGCCAACGAATAAACCATATTAACATTATACGTTAATAATGCCCCAACTTTACCACTATTCATTGCAATAATAAGTTGCTGAATATCCTTATCGTTTCCTTTATTTACATGCACATGTTTATTTAAATTCATTGCCTTACTCTTTAAAGCAATATTAATTTGCATAGCCAAAATTTGCATGTTTTTATCGTTCGATCCGGTAACAACTAAACCATTATCTCCTGCCGATTTCAACTTTTTTGCCATCTGCCGAACTTCAGCATCAATAACAGTGTTATTTATTTTTAGATTACCAACACCATCATATCCTCCAACAATTAAACTATAAAGTTTTATTAACGCATAAGTTTGTTCCGATGGTTTTACGGCATATCTAAAATCGGCATTTGCACCAGTTAACGACATTACACTTTCAATTTGATAATGTTGCAACATCTCGGCATCGCCTTTATTACCAGCTTTATCGTCAGCTTTATCTTCATCTCCTAAACTTCTACCTTTCGAATATCCTTTTTCATATCCACCACCAAGCCAATTACCTAAAAAATCGGCACCAAACGAAACTACTATTTTTGCCTTATCAAACTCATACAAAGGCAAGGCTCTTGTACCTGTTATATCCTCAAAGGCATTTAATGCACCCGAATTAGAAACCGCATCGTAAACAATATGCTTTGCAGTAGGATACTTTTTTTTAAACTTTAAAATAACCTCATCGGTTGAAGGGCTAAACATCGACGAAGTAACAATTACAATTTGCTTACCACTTGCCGACTTATTAGTTAATGCTGTTTTTATTTCGTAATCGGCATCATGCCAACTAATTTCAAATTCTGATTGTTGCGGAAATTTTAATCTATTATTATCGTACAACTCCAAAATACTTGCCTGAATACGTGCATTTGTAGTACCAAAATATTTCGCTTGATTATTAGGTTCTATTTTAATAGGACGCCCTTCTCTGTTTTTAACCAAAACACTTGCAAAATCATGTCCATCGGCAATTGAAGTAGCATAATAATCGGCAATTCCTGGAGTTATAGTTTCGGGTTTTACAACATAAGGAATTGCTTTTTCAACCACACCATCACACGCCGACAACGACGCTACGGCAGTGGTAAAACCTACGTATTTCAGAAAATCTCTACGAGATGTAGAACCATTTTTCAAATTCTCGTCGGTTAAAAATTTTTCGGTAGAAATTTCTTCAACAAATTCGTTATTACGAAGTTTATTCATAACAACACTATCTTCGTTTAAATCTTCAATTGCTTTCCAATATTTTTTTACAGACATATTACACTTCCTTAATTAACTACCAAAACTAATAACAACATACTAATAATGACATTTTCCACATTCTAAACCTCCCATTTCTTCTACCGAAATTTCTTTTTTCTCCAACTTCAGTTTAAAGTTATTATGTATTTCTTCATAATATTTATTACCCGCAACATCAATATTTTTAGTTCGATGACAATCAACACACCACTCCATTGTTAGCGTACTAAACTGATATAATTCGTCCATTTCTTCAACAGCTCCATGGCATTCCTGACATTCTAATCCGCCAATATTTATATGCTGAGAATGATTGTAATTAACAAAATCGGGCAAATTATGAACCCGAACCCATTTTATTGCTTTCTGATTATAATTTTCGTAATACTTATTTGTTTCAGGATTATAACCTATTGCCTTGTAAATTTTGGCTATTTCATCTTTTCCGGTATCAGTACCTTCCTGAACCGTATTATGGCAATTCATACAAACATTAGCCGATGGGATACCCGAAACTTTACTTGTACGAGATCCCGAATGGCAATACTGACAATCAATAGCCTGAGTTCCGGAATGTACTTTATGAGAAAATTTTATAGGCTGTATTGGCTGATAACCTGTATTAATATCAATTTGAATAGTCCATTGCCAAAAAGCGTAAAATGATATAAAAATTAAGACTATAATAAATGTAAAATACACAAATCTAACATTTATATAAAGTGGTAATTTTGCTTTATAAAACCACAATACAACCCATGATATTACAACAATTACCAACACACTAATTATAAATAACAAATGGTAATTAACTGTGTATTTAATTTTTATATTCGATGTGTTAACAGCATTTTTAGATTCTACCTCAACCGTGTCTTTAAAATCAACATAGGCCATAATATCATCAATATCGTTATTCGATAATCCAAAATATTTGGGCATAGGAATTTTATCGTACTCCTCGAAAATAGCTATTGCATCAACATCTCCACTTTTAATTAATTTCTCGCTGTTTTTAATCCATTTTTGCAACCATTCTTTACTACGTTTATTTGAAATACCCTGCATTGCAGGACCAATTAAACGCTTATCAATTCTATGACATGAAGCACAATTTTGTTTAAAAAGTCTTTTACCTCCATTCGGATCGCCTTCGGCATAAGCCAACAACGAAAAAACAAAGAATAAAGACAAACTTAAAATCAGCTTAATTATATTTTTATGTTTTATATCCACTTATTTATACAATTAATTACGGTTGAAATATAATACAATTATGCAATTATTATGATATAAATCATAATAAACAAGAAGTATTTAAACTTAAATAAAGCTACAAAAACAAACAATTAAAAGTATTTAATTACAGTTTATAATAAACTATAAATTTTATATACCTTGTATGTTATCAACATAAAACTATACCAATAATAAATAGATATTTTTTTATTGATACTTACATAACATTAGGTTAATTATAAAAACTTATGGTTTTACGATAAGTTCCATTAAAAACATTTAATAATTAATTTAACCTTGATGATACAATTAAGCTGTTTAACTGCAACCATCAAAACAACTGTATTTATCAAAAAATTAGTTTTTTTAATTATTTATTACAGTTTTATTAGTTGAATATAAGTACAATAGTCCGTTACTTTTTACCAATAAACAGTGTATTAAATTGATAATTACACATTAATAATTTAACGGAACATTATTAATACACAGTTCAATATTGAATTGTGTAGAGTGTTTACTTTTTACCCTAACTATAAAGTATATTTATTATGAATAAAGTAATAGCACAATTAATACTTCTTTCCTTTTTTTTATCTGCAAACATTAACGCACAAGAAAATTCGGGTCCATTAATAAACAACGATCATACCGAACAAATTAAACCATCAGTACGATCTAGTTTATTAAAAGATGGAAGACCAATAATTGAAGTGTTTTCTAATTTCCACCATGCACACGAGAAAGCTGGAGAAGTTACAGAGTTTCAATTAACTCGTGCCTATTTAGGGTATCACTTATTTTATGTTGATAACTATTCGGCAAAAGTTGTATTTGATGTTGCTCCGCCTTCGGATCAAGCAACTATTGATTACCATACATATTTAAAGGAAGCATCCCTTACATATAAAACCAGTAATTTAAGAACAAGTGTTGGAGTTATTGAAATGAGTCAGTTTGCGTTAATTCAGGAAGTTTGGGGTTATAGATATGTAATATCAACACTACAAGATAGAAACCGTTTAGGACCTTTAAATGATTTAGGAGGAATTATTGATTATAGTTTCGGAAAAACTGTTTCGATAGATGTGACTTTATCCAACGGAGAAGGTGGAACCAAAATAAAACATGATACTAAAATTAAATACGCTGGAGGTTTAACTATTAAACCTTTTGATGGGCTAATATTCAGAGGATATTCTGATTACACTAATTACGAAGACACTACAAAAATAACAGCTTCTGGATTTATGGCTTTTCATAGACCCGAAAATTTTTCGGTGGGTATTGAAATGAGTTATCAATTGAACAACAAATACAACGCAGATCATAGTGCGGTTGGAGTTTCAATATTCGGACATGTACACATACATGATTATTTTAGTGTATTTGCCCGATACGATGAAATAAGTACAAATGTTGCTAGTGGAGAACTTAATCCATGGCAAATAACAAATAGCGGACAAACTTTATTAGGAGGTTTTGAGTATTCTCCAATTGAATTTGTTAAGCTATCGTTAAACGTACAATACGCAATGCATAAAACTGGTTTTACTGAAAGCGAACTTAGTTATTTCTTTAATCTGAAATACTCTTTTTAACTCTAGTTTTAGCTCTATTTTTAACTCTAGCTTAAATACAACATAAATATTTATTAATTGAAAACTATACCAAGTTGAAAAACATTATTCATTTAACATACGCTCTAATAATCTTAATTTTTATATCGAGCTGTAACAACGAAACATCCTATACTGAAGTTGATGATATATCAACCGAATATAATTTTGTTGGTAAAAAAAGCTGTATTGAATGTCATGCTCAAGAATATAAAGATTGGCGACATTCGGATCACGATAAAGCTATGGCAGAAGCTACTGATGCATCGGTTGTTGGAGATTTTAACAATTCAACTTATACTGATAGCGATGGTTTTGTATCGAAATTTTATAAAAAAGACGATAAGTTTTTTGTTTATACAAAAGGAGAAAATGGCGAAGCTAAAGAAATGAAAGTAGAATATACTTTTGGTGTACGTCCGCTACAACAATACCTTATTCCTACTACTAAAGGACGATTACAATGTTTACCAATTGCCTGGGATGTACAAACTGATTCGTGGTACTCGTTGGTTGATTCGGTATATCATGGACAAAAAATATCGCCCGATAATTGGTTGTATTGGACTAATAACGGACAGAATTGGAACGGTATGTGTGCCGAGTGTCATTCAACAAACTTACACAAAGGTTACAATCCCGATACTAAAGAATTTAACACAACATGGAGCGAAATAAATGTTAGTTGCGAGGCTTGTCATGGTCCAGCTTCAAGGCATGTTGAATGGGCAAATATTGATAGTTTAAAACGTCCTGAATTAAAACATTTTGGTTTAAAAAATGAAACTCATTTAGGGAGAGATGGTATTATTGATCAATGTGCTTATTGTCATGCCCGACGTACTTCGTTTGGAGATAATAAACACGAAGGAGACAACATGCTAAATCATATGTTTCCTCATTTAATTAACAACGAATACTACCATTCTGACGGGCAAATTTTAGAGGAAGATTATGTTTATACTTCCTTTGCTCAAACTAAAATGTATCAAAATCATGTAAAATGTACCGATTGCCATAATGCACACTCTTTAAAAACTAAGAAAAAAGGAGATGCTTTATGTTATCAATGTCATGAACCTGAATTGTACGAAGAAAAACACCACTTTCATAAAAGTGTTGGAGGAAAGGGTAAAATGACTGAAAACGGTTTTTACGAAAACGAACGTGGAGATGGTACTCAGTGTGTTGATTGCCACATGACGGGTGCTAAATTTATGGGAGTTGATTACAGAAGAGATCACAGTTTCAGAATTCCTCGTCCTGATTTGAGCATTAAAAATGGTACTCCAAACGCTTGTAATCAGTGTCACAAAGAAAAATCTAACGAATGGTCGGTTGAGTGGATTGAAAAATGGTATGGCAAAAAAGGTTATCCCGATCATGAATATTTACAAACTTTTGCAGATGCTAGAGAAGGAAAAGTAAGCTCGGTTGATGGGTTAAAATTGTTACTGAAACAAGAATATTTAAATCCGATGCTAAAAGCTACAGCAATAGAATACTTGGCAACTTTTAATAACAATTTAATTAACAACGAAATAAAAGATTTAATTAACGATAAAGATCCGCTTGTACGACATTCGGCAATTAGTAATTTCAGTACAAATAATGTTGAAGAATTTATTTCGGCTATTTATCCTTCATTGCACGATTCGATAAAGGCTGTTAGAATTATTGCAATCCGAAAATTGCTTGACGCTCCGAAAGAAGCTCTCCCTAAAAAAGATGAAGCGTATTTCAATAAAATAGTAGATGAGTATATTGAAACAATGAAATATTCTTTAGACTTTGCCGAAAGTGCTCATAATTTAGGTTCTGTTTATGATAAGCTTGGAGATAAAAAAACGGCAATAAAATATTATAAAGATGCATTGTTAATTGATAATCAATTTTATCCATCAGCTGTAAGTTTAGCTATTTCGTATAGTCAACAAGGCAATAATAAAGAGGCTAAAGCCACATTAAATAACATACTAAAAAATCAAAATGAATTATCAATAGTATACTATTATTTAGGATTAATTTATAATGAAGAAGGTAATACCAAGTTGGCTATTAAAAACCTTAAAAACACAATTAAATACAATCCTATACATTCTAGAGCTTACTATAATTTGGGACTGATATATTTAAATAAAAAGGAAATTAGATTAGCCGAAAGTAATTTTGTAAAAACAATTGAAATTGAAGATTGTAATTATCAATACCTGCAAAATTTAGGAATGTTTTATTTGAATCAATTAAAAGTAAAAAAGGCAAATAAAATTGCTGACAAATTAATTGAATGCTTTCCTAACGAGCCTATTGGAAAAGAAATGAAAAAGGCAGTAGAAGGTAGAATTAGTAGAAGTAAGTAACTATAATTACTTAATATTCAATTTTAACTAAAACACTAAATTCTAATACAACTACTTAGTGTTTTAGTTAAAATTGAATCGATAAAAACATCAAGTAACACGATAACCGCACACTAAATAGTTTGTTTAGTACGATAATCGAATTTTTATTCGTTTAACTACTAGTTTAATTAATTTAACTATCTGTTAACCAAAAAAACACACAAACAGATGAAGAAAATTAATTTATTACTAGCTGTACTATTATTTGCATTTACATCGGTTAATGCACAAGAAATTCAGGAAGAAGTAGATTTACTTCAATCGGCTATTGGAATGGAAAAGAAAAATGCTGTTGCTGAATTTATAACTGTTGACGGTGATAAGAGTACTGATTTTTGGCGTTTGTACGATGAATACGAAAGCAAGAGAAAAGATTTGGGTAAAAAAAGAATTAACCTTTTAAAACAATATGCCGAAGGATATTCGGAAATGAACGATAATGATACCAAAAAAATTACAAATAAAATAATTAGTATTGGCGAAAGCTATAATTCTTTAATGAAAAAGTATTATAAAAAAATTGAAAAGAAATGTGGTATTAAACCAGCTTCTCAGTTTTTTCAGATGGAACTATATTTTCAAAGTGTTATACGCATGACAATTATGGAAGAAATTCCAAGAGTTCCTAATGTAAAACAACCAGTATCAGAATAAATCTTTTTAGTTAAAATTATTTGTTTTTACAGCTTCTGAATTAAACTTCAGAAGCTGTTTTTATTTCTAATAACTTCCATACAAAACCAACTTTACTTCACCAGTAAAATCAAAAAAACACATTTATCAACCTGATTACAAAAAATGTATAGTAGATAATTAATTAACCATTTACAATTATCAACTAACCATTATCTTACTCTTCAATGTTTTGATAACTACAAACCGAACCCTGTGTTTCGGAAATATTTATTTTTATAATAGAACTACTCCAATCGCCGGTAAGTTTTAAAAACTTAATTATTTTTTGCTCATCGCTCAATTTAGTTCTGATTTTTTTAGTTGAACCATCGGCATAAATTATTTCTACCAAATACATGTTATTTATTTTTAAAATTTGCCTTACTACTTGTTTTTAAACTTACTTAAAGCATTTTTAGTAAAATCCAACAAAACCAAATTTCCAGTTATTTCGGCATTATTATTTAATAATTCATCCCAATTTTCAGTACCAACCCACAACATTTTTTTCATTTCTACCATGGCATTTACACTGTAACCCGATAAAGAATTAACCAAAACATCAACCGCTTTTTCCATTGATTGCTTATCAGAATAAACACCATTAAATAAACCTTTTAATTGAGCCCATTCGGCACTTTTCCAGTTCTGAGCATCAATAGTAAGTTCTGCCAATGCCGACACTCCTATTTTACGCTCAACAGCCGGAGCAATAACAAAAGGTCCAATTCCTATTGAAAGCTCACTCAACTTAACACTTGCATTTTCAGTAGCAAAACAATAATCGAAAGCCGATGCCAAGCCTACTCCTCCACCAACTGTTTTACCCTGAACCTGACCAATTACAAATTTAGGCACGTTACGTATGGCGTTTATAACATTAGCAAAGCCTGTAAAAAACAACTTTCCATCAACCTTATTATCTATTAATAAAAGTTCATTGAACGATGCTCCTGCACAAAATGCACCATCGCCTTTACTTTTAACTAAAATTACTTTGCAATTATTATCCGCACCAAGCTTTTTTATTGCATTAGTAAGTTCTAACAACAAATTACTAGGCAACGAGTTTCCTTTTGGATGATAAAACTCAATAATTCCAACTTTACTACTTTCTTCAATATACTGTTTTACAAAACCTTCCATAATATTTTTTTTTCGAAATCAAATTAATATGTATAAAATTGAAACAAGTTGATATATTTGTAGCAAATTTATAAAAAACATGACAAGAATAGCAATTTTCGCTTCAGGATCGGGATCAAATGCTCAGAATATAGCTGAGTACTTTGCTGATAAAAATGAATTTTCGATTTCGTTAATTTTAGCAAACAAGCCTGATGCTTACGTATTAAACAGGGCCAAAAACCTGAACATACCTTCGTTTGTATTTACAAATAAAGAGTTTCAAACTTCTGAAATTGTAATAAATAAATTAAAAGAGCACAAAATAGATTTTATTGTACTAGCCGGTTTCTTACTAAAAGTGCCTAGCAATTTAATTAATGCTTTTAATAATAAAATAGTAAATATACACCCAGCTCTACTTCCAAACTACGGTGGAAAAGGAATGTACGGAATGAATGTTCATAATTCAGTTATTGAAAATAAAGAAACCGAATCGGGTATTACAATTCATTACGTAAACGAAAATTACGATGAAGGACAAATAATTTTTCAAGCTAAAACTTTAATTACTCCTAATGATGATGCCGAAAGTTTAGCATCGAAAATACATATATTAGAATATAAATATTTTCCAGAAATAATTGAAGGAGCTATTAGAGGATAATTTTATTTTAATATAAAAGCAAACAGTCTGTAATTTTAGTAAAATGTTAAAAAAGCATCTTACTAAAATTACAGACTGTTTTATATTTTATAACCATTTGTACTACATAAGTAATAAAACTAGCTAAATCTTTTAATTCGGTATATTAAAATGGTAAATCATCACCATCTTGCTGACCTCCTCCTACTGCAGGTGGTGACGGTGGAGTTTGTGCTTGTCCTCCTCCTTGTGGAGCTTGATTAAATCCGCCCTGTTGTGGCTGATTAAAACCTCCTTGTTGTGGCTGTTGAGCTTGTTGTTGGTATGGCTCTAATCTCCAACCTTGTATTGAGTTAAAATATTTTGTTACTCCTTCTGGATTAACCCACTCTCTACCACGTATGTTAACAAATATTCTAACCTCTTGTCCTATTTGATATTGATCTAAAAGATTAACGTTGTCCTGAACAAATTCAACCATAATAACCTGAGGATATTGATCGAATGTTTCAACAACAAATTCTCTTTTTCTAAAACCATTAGCCCCAAAAGTCTGAGTTTCTCCAATTACTTTTACTCTACCAGATACTTCCATTGTAAAATTTTATTTTTATTCTTCTAATTTTTAATGCACTAACAGTTAATATTTCGTTTAAAAAAGTAAGACTCAACTGTACTGCAAATTTGTTTTAATATTTAGTAATTACCTAATATAATTTCAATCATTTATCAACAATTAAAAATGTTATAAACGTAATAATGTGCATAACATTTTTGACAATACGCAGCTAAAGTAACAATTTTAATTTGTGTAATACAAACAACAATACTTTAAATATTTACTACAAATGCAACTCACAATTTCAAGTTAAATAAATAGTTTGCATTTATACTATAAATTACTTTTTAAAACACATATAATTCATATACTTGTTAAAATAAGTTATTAGAATATGAATATATACGAAACAAAAAGTTTAGGTAAATGGGTTGGGTTAATTACGGCTGCTTTTACTATAATTATAATATTGTTTTTCACCAATAAATTTGTGTCTCAGTTTAAAAAAGACGAACAAAGCAAAATGGAAATTTGGTCGGCTGCTATGAAACAGGTAACTGTAATGGGAAATTTAGATAAAGATATTTCCTTTCCGGTTGAAGTACTTACTAAAAATTCAACTATTCCTATTATAAACACTTATCAAAATGGAAAAATAAAATTTATACGAAATATTAAAAAAACTACCGATTCGGTGTATTTGTATAAATTACTTGAAGAAATGAAAAGCGAACGCCCTCCTATTACAATTCAATATCCAAATAATTCGGAGGAATATGTTTTTTATCAAAACTCCGAAATACTTAATCAACTTGAATATTATCCTATTGCAATGCTGATAATATTAATACTTTTTGGGTCGATGAGTTTTTGGATTTTCAACTCAACCAAACATTCGGAACAAAGCTTATTATGGGCTGCAATGGCTAAGGAAACTGCTCATCAAATAGGTACTCCCCTATCTTCGTTAATGGGTTGGAATGAATTATTGAAGATGGAAGATATTGATCAAACTCCGATAATAGAAATTGAAAGAGATATTGAACGACTTAAAACCATTGCCGAAAGATTTTCGAAAATAGGTTCGGTACCCGAATTAAAATACGATAACATTGAGGAGGTAACCCGATCGTCGTACTTATATTTAAAATCTAGATCATCGAAATACACAAATTTCACATTCGAATCGAATATAAGCAAAGACCTTAAAATACCTATTAACACACAATTAATGAGTTGGGTTTTCGAGAATCTAATTAAAAATTCAATTGATGCAATGCAAGGTAAGGGCGATATAAAAATAACACTTAACGAGCTTCAAAATGCTATTGAAATACAAATTATAGATAGCGGAAAAGGTATTCCTAAATCTCAACACAAAACAATATTCCACCCCGGATTTACAACAAAAAAGCGTGGTTGGGGGCTTGGTTTATCATTAGCAAAACGTATTATTGAACAATATCATTTCGGTAAAATTTACGTTAAAAGTTCGGAAGTTGGCAAAGGAAGTACAATAGCTATTAAGCTAAATAAAACCGATAATAATTAATTTTAAATAATTATTAATAGTTAATTACAATACTAAATTAAATTGCAAATTAACAATGTGCAGTTATCAATAAAGCATAAAAAAAGAGGATACAAAGTTAAATTGTATCCTCTTTTTTATACTTTTATCGTCTAACAATAAGTATTATAATTGTTGAGAAATTTTTTCTGATATATCTTTAAACTCAGCCTCACTAAGTTTTAGTCTTTCATTTTCGAAATTAATATCCGACATTTTTTGTAGCGGAATTAAATGTACATGTGCATGCGGAACTTCTAATCCAATTACCGACATACCTACTCTTTTGCATGGTACAGCTTTTTCAATTGCCTTTGCTACTTTATGAGCAAACAACATTAAACTAGTATATTCTTGTTCTGATAAATCAAATATTTTATCAACCTCTTTTTTAGGCACAACCAAAGTATGACCTTTTGCAGTTGGTACAATATCTAAAAAAGCAATGTGATTTTCGTCTTCTGCTATTTTGTACGATGGAATTTCTCCACTAATAATTTTACTAAATATAGATGCCATAAGTTTGTTGTTTTTCTGAGTAGTTTAAAACACAAATTAAATTTTACAACAGCAACCTTAAACTTCAGTTAAATTAATATGATGTTAAGCCGATGTTGAACTAATATTAGTTTCTTGAAATTTCCAAAACCTCAAATTTCATTGTTCCATTAGGTACTTTAATTTCAGCTATATCGCCAACGCTATTTCCTAGCAAACCTTTTCCTATTGGAGATGTAACCGATATTTTTCCTTGCTGTAAATTTGCTTCGTTTTCGGCAACTAAAGTATATGATAAAGTAGCTCCGTTTGATACATTTTTAATTTTTACAGTTGATAAAACTAAAACTTTAGTAATATCTAATTGCGACTCGTCAATAACTCTTGCGTTTGCAAGTGTAGATTCAAGTTTAGCAATTTTCATTTCTAATAAACCTTGTGCTTCTTTTGCGGCATCATACTCTGCATTTTCCGATAAATCTCCTTTATCTCTGGCCTCTCCAATTGCAGCCGATGCTTTTGGACGTTCAATAGATGTTAATTGCCTTACTTCATTCTTTAATCTCTGTAACCCTTCTTCTGTATAATATGATATTTGCGACATATTCTCTTTTCCTAATTAAATAATAAAAATAGTCGGAAAACTACATTGTTACAAACAATAGCAGTTTACCGACTTTATATAAGCAAATATATAATTTTTTTCTGAACAGTAATTACTTTAAACCTAATAACCTCAACGTCTTTTATTAAAAATTACACAAAACGCAATAAAATCATGACAAACTAAAAATAAAACTCAATTTCAAATAATAAACTTTCAATTTAAACGCATAAGTTAAAACAAAAGCAGAAATATGTAATGGTTAATTTTTAATTGTCAAGGTTAATTCTCTAACACCTATAAATCTTAATATTTGGTTCTCTAACAAATTCCGTGATTTATATAATCTTATTATCGAGAATACTTACCTATAGATAATAACGATTTTACTACATTTTACAGATAACTTTTTAAGTTATGCGAAAAATGAATTTGTAATGGCACTTAATTTACAAATCAACTCTTTTTATAAAAAAACATTCCTGATAAAGTAACCAATATTGATAAACCAAAATAATACGGATTAGAAATAAAAGCACTAACACCAACTGCAAGTCCTCCAACTACAGCTAAAATAGGTATTACGGGGTAAAAAGGAACTTTATAAGGACGCTCTAAATCTGGTTGTTTTTTTCTTAAAACAAATACACCTACAAAAATTATGGTGTAAAAAACCCAAATTAAAGCAACAGGTACATCTCCAAAGGCATCAACTTCTCCGCTATAAAACATTACAAACAAATAAGTGGCCGAAATGGCTAACATTAAAAACGAAGAGCGTAGTGGTTGTTGGTACTTTTTTGATATTTTAGAAAAATAGTTGCTTTTAGGAAACAAACCTTCAACTGCCAATGAATAAGGTACTCGTGTTGAAATAAGTATAAAACCATTTAAACCTCCAAAAGCCGAAATAACTATTCCTGAATACACAAGTTTCGATCCAAAGCTTCCGAATAATTCAACTGCTGCACCAAACATTCCAACCTCAATAAGCTTTTCGGGAGTAAAAACATTTAGCAATGCTATGTTTAATAAAATATAAACTACTGCAATAAAAGATATTCCTAAAATTATTGCTTTAGGTAAATCTTTCTTCGGATTTTTTAAATCTCCAGCAATAGTTCCTACATAAATCCAACCATCAAAAGCAAACATAATTGGCAATAATGCAGTAGTAACCAATGTAAAAAAAGAAGACTCACTATCTTTTATAACCGAAGTTGTTGTTATAATATCATGTGTTGTATTTTCATGTAAAAAACCAAAAATGATAATTAAAAAAATAGGAATAATTTTAGCAACAGTCATAATGGTTTGCAACTTTCCTCCTAAATTTTTGGTAAAAACATTAATAAAAAACAAAAATAACATTGCCGAAAAAGCAATTAAAGCATGCAATATAGTTGTTTGTTCTAATCCTAATAACTGAATGCTAAAATGTGCAAAATAATATGCAATTAATGCAATTAATGCCGAATTATAAATAGTTACCTGTGCCCAACCTAACGCAAAAGCTAACCTGTTACCATATATTTTTTTTATCCACGCAAAAGTGCCTCCAGTTTCGGGTATGGCTGCTCCTATTTCGGCAACCGTAAGCCCCGATATTACCGAAATTATACCTCCCAAAACCCAAGCAGTTATTGCCGCTGCTGTGTTATGTTCGGTAACCTCAAGTATCTGACCTGTTTTAAAAAATATACCAATACCTATAACAATTCCAACCACCATTGATACTGCTACCGGGAAACCATATTGCCCTTTTAATTTGTTTTGCATTTATTTGTTTAATCTAAGTTGTTTTTAAGATGTTTTGTTCTCTTACAAATATCATGATTTATAAAATAGTTACTATCATGAACTGTTAATAACTACCCCACTACTTTGTTAAATATTAATATACTTTAATTAGCACCTGCAAACATATAGCTTATTAATAATAAATAATGTTTTATATGATACATCAGTATAAAATTAGACAACACCATATTTATATGGCTATAATATATTATTATAAGATTTTGAATCTTAAGAATTATACATTTGCAAGAACATAAATTAGTGCAAATTATTAATTAATATGGATAAAAAAGAAAAAACATATACTGTACAAGAAATAAAATCGAAATTAGAATACTACTGCGCCTACCAAGATAGAAGCCATTACGATGTGGAACAAAAACTAAGAGAGTTTAATGTTATTGAAGAAGCACGAGATTTAATTATACTTAGCTTAATTGAAGAAAAATATTTAGATGAAGAACGTTTTGCAAAATCGTATGCAAGAGGCAAATTTTATCATAAAAATTGGGGTAAACTAAAAATAGCTCAAGGCTTAAAACAAAAGTATATTTCTGAATATTTAATTAGTTCGGCCTTAAAAGAAATAGAAAACAACGATTATTTCAATACTATTAATAAACTAATTGAAAATAAAATTAAAACTACAAACGCCAAAAGCAGTTACGATTTAAAAGCTAAAATTATTAGATACCTGCAAGGCAAAGGGTACGAATATTCTATTATAATTGATGAAATAGACAATCTTTTACAGCAATAACAATGTATTACGTAGCATAAAACACTGCATACAACTACTTTACACGTAAAACAAGTTAACAAAACATATATTTGGTTTAAGTAATAAGAATTCATACTCTTACATTGCTTATAAAGTATAGTATTAAAACTAACTGTTTTTAACCCCACCAATATTATTATGAAATATAATCTACTAATTGTTGTGCTTATTTTATTTGTAAATATCGGAAATAGTCAAAACTCTCAACAAAATTTAAATAATGAATTTTATTTAACTATTACAAATCTCGATTCGTTAAGACAAAACATGGTACTAAGCCGAATTCAGGTACAAAAAGAATTGAAATCGAATAAACTTAGTAATAGAGCAGAGGCTGTTAACGCTTTCGAAAGTATTAAAAAGCTTGAACAAAACATCCATTTATTTTTATCTTCAAACACTTCGGTTACCGATAATAATTTAAATAAAAAGGAATTAGACCCTCAACTATATTTATCCAGAATGATTTACGTTAAAGCTACTATATGGATTTCGGAACAATCTTTGGTAAAAAGAGTAAATGAGCTTTATAGAATAACTAAGAATTCTGAAAATATAAATGAGACAAATGACATTATTAAGCTTTCGAAACTAACTAAAAACATAACACAACTACTTTACAAAGCAAGTTTATTTGATAAAATAAAGTTTAAAGTAAATAATAAATTAGTTATTCTTAATTGGAACAAAACTCTAGATTATTTAAAATATTTAAATAAAAAACAAGAATTTTCGGACAAAGAGTACATTAGACGATACGGATTTATGCTATCTGATATTACAAGTATGATAATATTATTAAATCAATTTAACCAAAGCTCAGTTAATACGTAAACACGTACATTTAAAATATTAAATACCCGTTTTAAAACTTAATTAAATCTCATAAAAAAACCGTTACTAAAAATGTTTCAGTAACGGGTTTTTTATGAGATTTAATATTATTACTAATCTATGTATTTATCAATCAAATCATTAATTTCTACAATTTTTTCTTCAACTATCTCACCTTCCTTTAGTAAATTCAATTTAACCTCGTAATTACAAACATCAAGTATATTACTTTTATAACTATAATCTATTGTAAAATTGGCATTTGCTGTAGTATAGTTTGCAATTCCACTTTCAGGATATACGCAATTAGTTTTTTTAATTAACGCATCCTCCTTTGTAATTACCGAACTATATTCAACTCCGCTTGAAGTTACACCTTCAATTGTACCATAAATAATCCAAACATCATCAGTAGCACTAGCTGTATCAAATCCCGATTTAAAAAGCAAATGCAATGTTGAATTATTACTTGAAACTACATCTTTATCTTCAGGAGAAGCAACTGTTCCATTTTCTAATTCGAGAGTGAATTTTTTATATTCATTACCCTCCATTAGTTCAAACATTCCATTGTATTGTATGGTTAGTTTTCCATCAATAGGGTAATTATTTAGATGAAATTGCTTGTCTCCTGTATTTTTATCAGAATTTAAATCAACATTCATAACTACACCAGGTTTATTCCAAAAATCATTCATGGTTGTTATTATAGAACCTTTTCTGTACAAACCATTATCTTCAATATTTTTATATACAATACTATTAGTAGTTTCATTGTACTTACCCCAATTTACATTTGTTACTGCAGGAAATAAACGACTTTTATTTATGAATATTTCCATTTGCCCACCAAAAGCATCAAAGTTAGAAGTACTAATAAGTTCTTTTTTTGATAATCCATCTACCTCAGCCGCTTTATTTATTTGACTATCGGCAAAAACACCTGCTTTTAAACTCAAATTAAAGACATCAATAAAAACCATATTTAACACTGCCTCCGAATTAACAACTATTTCGGCAGTTTCAAGCATTTCATCATAATTCTCCTTTTCAACAGGGGTAATTTTCGAACAAGAAGATTCAAACATCAACACACTAAGTGTTAACAACATCAAGGGGAAGGTTTTGAAATTTTTCATATGTAATTAATATAGTTTTGTGTTAGTTTAACTTACCAAACCCTTAATTAAAGGTTATCATTACAAAAATACTAAATATTAACAGTAATAAAACATTTAATTTTACTATATTAATAAGTTAACTCCATTATAAAAATCAATCAAGATAGCAGTTAATCTAATTAAACTGCCATAGTAAAGGTGGATGTAATAAATAATTGTTTTTTTTACTAAATTGAACTTTTAATAATAAAAAAATTAATGATAATATTAATATCTCCAGCAAAAAATATAAATACAGATACTGTTAGTAGTAATATTAAATCGACGAACGCTGTTTTTAATAATGAAGCCAATATTATATTTGAGGTTTTAAAAAGCAAAACACCAAAAGACTTAATGGATTTAATGAAAATTTCAGAAAATCTTGCAAATTTAAATTGGGAACGAAATAAAAAGTACAACAAGGGAGATGAAAACATATATGGTAAACAAGCAATGTTTGCTTTTGATGGTGCAGTTTACAAAGGAATATCTCCGAATGAAATGCAAGAGACAAGTATTAATTACTTACAAAGTAACTTAAGAATATTATCGGGTGTATATGGTTTATTAAAACCTCTTGATTTAATTGTACCATACAGGTTAGAAATGGGCACAAAACTTGAGGTTAAATCAAACAAGAACTTGTACGAATTTTGGTACAATAAGATTACAACTCAGTTAAATAATGAATTAAACGAAAATGATACAATTATAAACCTTGCAAGCAATGAGTATTTTAAAGCTCTAAAAACCAAAACATTAAAGCATAAAATAATAACTCCAGTTTTTAAAGATTACAAAAACGGATCTTTAAAAACAATATCTTTTTACGCAAAAAAAGCTAGAGGAAATATGGTAAAACACCTATCCGACAATAATTACACATCTGATATTGAGACAATAAAACAATTTAATATTGATGATTACTCTTACGATTCTAAATTATCCGACGAAAAAACATTTGTTTTTACAAGATAACAAGTCATAATACATTACATTTGTTAACGAATTTATTAACCATAAAATCACAAATTTTGAAAAAAACTAAACAATACCTGCTAATTGTAGTTATATTGTTATTTGGAGTTTCTGCCAAAGCACAATACAGCTTTTACCATGAATATGGAGCATCATTAGGAACCACATTAATAAACGGAGACTGGCACAAAGATAGTGGAGCTATGTCTGTACTTGGATTTCGTGGTGTAAAAGGTGGATTTATCCACGGAATGCAAATGGTAAGAGAACGCTACTCTATTAAAAATAGTTTAGACTTTAGTTACATAAGTAACGTACATGGCGATAAATTACCAAACGATTGGGTGGTAAATGCTAATAAAGACTTAGAAGATGCTAATGGTGACCCGTTGCCATATAAGAGAGACACAGACGATGAAAAGAAGTGGGCAGATATGAGTGGTACTTCAATGTTAGTAACTTTAGGTTCTCAAATTGAATATAACTTTATAGATTTTGGATTATACTATCCTCGTAATGATTGGACTCCTTATGTTGGTGCTGGATTTGATGTAATGTATTATCATTCATCACTATCTACTACTAGAGGACAATTTACTCCCGAAAACATACCT
>JAGLDK010000058.1 GCA_023145615.1 Ichthyobacteriaceae bacterium
GAAACTTTACCAGAGACGCAAAATGGTATAACTACTGCTATTAAGGCGAGTATAGGTGCTAAAATTCACTTAACTAGATTTATAACTCTATTTGGCGAATTTACTTTAAAACGTTCATTTGGAGATAAAATTGATGGTTTAGATTTAGTTTATTCTAAATCGCCCGATTATATAAACTCAATTAATATTGGTGTAAAACACGTATTATATTAAACGAGTAAAATTATTAAACAAACAAGAGGTCGATTCTAAGAATCGACCTCTTGTTTGTTTATACAAATAGCTACACATAAAACATTTAAGTTAAGCTCACCAATTACAAGCAACATGTTTATACAAAAGACTAAAACTTGTATAAAACTTAAATACACCGAAATAACATGTTTAAAAAACTACTATTTACCCTACCTCTTTTCATACTATTTAGCTGTTACAATGAACAATCTGAAATTCCGGATGTTTACATTGATGAATACATTTACTTAGCCAACCCCGAAAACATCAACCTTCAATCTCCAAATGGTTGGACATATTCAACTGGAGGAATTAAAGGCTTAATTATATACAGATTAAATTCTAATTTAAATGATCCAGACAACAACTTTGTTGCATACGATAGAAGTTGTCCCCATATATCTCAGAACGGGTGTAGTGTACTTAATATTGAAAAAGATATAATTGCAAAATGCGAGTGCGACGAAAGTGAGTTTTTACTAACAACAGGAGAACCTTTAAATGGCGCACATATTGGGTTGAAAAAATATAAAGTATACTACAACCCAAATAACGAAACATTGCATATTGTGAATTAAAAATGAAGGCTAAGTATTTTTTAATTGTAAATGACTTATTCTTTAGTACCTATAAAACCTCATTATATTATATTAAATTTACGTACACTCTATAATTTTATTATAACACTTACTTTACAAATACCATAAAACAGTTATTGATTATTTTACATCAATTTGCAAAACAATATAACTAAACACATAAACAAACTACCATTTAAAAGCACACAAGCAATGAGAATATTTATTACAATATTATTTTTAGTTTCATTTAACATACAACTAACCGCTCAAAGCACCAATAAGCATCCTAAAATTCAAACCAAAGAATTTAAAGTTAATAACAAAAACAAACTACATAAGCAGTTAAAAAAATTATCTGTTTTTGAAAATTCGCTATCAGGACTATGTGTTTACGATGTAAAAGAAGGAAAATACATTTCAGAATACAATGCCGAACTATACTTTACGCCAGCATCTAATACCAAAATATTTTCTTATTTTTCTGGAACTAGAAATATCAGCAAGAACATACCTGTACTTTTTTATACCGAAAACAACGACTCGTTAATATTTTGGGGAAGTGGAGCTCCTACTCTATTATACCAAAACTTTATCGACACATCGGCTTATAGCTTTTTAAAAAAAACTGAAAAAGAAATATTTTTCTCAAACTCAAACTTCCAGAATAATTCATTTGGTACAGGATGGTCGTGGGACGATTACGAAGAGTATTATTCTAAGGAAATAAATTCGTTACCTATATACGGAAACGCTGTTAATTTAACTGTTTTGCCAAATGGAAAATGGAGTGTTAATCCTAAAATATTTACCGATTCTATTAACGTAATAAAATATAGTAATAAAACACGTTTACACAGAAACCGTAGACAAAACATATTTACACTAGAATTATCGAAAAACATAAAAGACACTTTGCATTTTGAAGTTCCATTTATAACCTCAAACGAATTAACTGTTAAACTTTTATCCGATACACTTAATAAAAACATAAAAATATCGGATAAAGTAATGAGTGATTTTTCTGAAATAAAAACTATTTACGGTATAAACTCCGACTCTATTTATAAAATAATGATGCTAGAAAGTGATAATTTTTTAGCTGAACAGGTACTATTAATGAGTGCTGAAAAATTAGAAGAAAAGGATAGTATAAAATCAAGTACAATAATAAATAAACTATTAAATAATAAACTTAGCTTTTTAACAAATAAGCCTCGATGGGTTGATGGCTCAGGATTATCGAGATACAATTTATTTACACCAAAATCGATGGTGGAAATTTTAAATCAACTAAGAATAGATGCAGAAATAAAAAATGGAAACATTAACAAATTACTAAATACTTTTCCAATTGGAGGCAAAACAGGTACACTTAAAAACCGATTTAAAAACCAACCTCCTTTTATTTATGCAAAAACAGGTACATTAAGTAACAATCATAATGTAAGTGGATATTTAATTACCAAATCGGGTAAGGTTTTAATTTTCTCGTACATGAATAATCATTACATGCACAAAACATCAACAATAAAAAAACAGACTGATAAAATACTAACAGATTTTTATTTGTATTACAAATAAAACAACATCAAAAAAGGCATTTGAAATAATTTTCAAATGCCTTTTTTGATGTTAAAAATAAATGCACAAATTTTACTGATTCATAAAACCTTGCTTTTCTAACACACTTAAAAGAGCTTTAGAAAAGGTAATATTATTTTCTTTTGTATATCTATTATCTGTAAATATTTGAGCTAAAGTTTCCTTTCCATTTTCTTCAATTAGTTTTTTAGATGATGGCAACTCTTCTTTTTCTTCATATATTCTATCTATTTGTTCTGCCGAATAATCAGAATATTCTTCGAAATGAATTACACCATCAAGAGGTAATCTATCCGTTAATTCGGGTTCTTCATCTGGCACTCCTAAAGTAATTGTTGTAACAGGCACTACTCCTTTTGGCAAATTTAATGTATCTATAATTTGCTGAGCCATATAATTTGTTGTTCCTAAATAACAAATTCCTAAACCCTTTTCTTCTGCTGCCAAAGCAACATTCTGAGCAACCAACATTGCATCAACCGAAGCTGTATAAAAAGATAAAAAATTATCGTAGCCTGGCTTAGCATTTCTTGCCTCACACCATTTATTAAACCTATTAAAATCGGCACAAAAAGTTAATACAACAGGTGCCTTAGTAACCATTGGCTGATTAAAATGAGAAGGAGCTAACTTTTCTTTCATCTCCTGATCTCGAGTAACAATAATACTATAAAGTTGCATGTTTCCAGTTGTAGATGCTCTTATACCTGCTTCTAATATTGCTTCTAAATCAGCATCATTTATTTTATCGTTTGTGTACTTACGTACTGTTTTGTGTTGCAAAATTGTATCAATCATAAAATATTTATATAAGATGAAATTTTAAGTACACAAAAGTATTAATTAATATCTCTATTACACAGTAAGTGTGCCTCTAAAACATAAATTGTTTTATTAAAAATAAATAAATTAAGCACCTCAACACATTACTTATCTTTAGTTAAATTCATAAAATATTATTCCAAAGTATTTACATAAAAAATAACATTAAAACCACTCATTACAAGTACAATAATTTTATCATTGAAAAAAATTGCCAAAATCATTTATTAATTTATATTTACTTAAACTTAAAACATATACCCAAATGTTCAAAAATATTTACTTATCTCGATTGAGACACGAAGAGCATGTACAATTCATGACCGAAGTAGTAAAAACCGGAAAAGAGCTTTATACAACCGGCAATCAAATTGAGCCATACATTAAAGCAATGGAACCATACATAACCAACATCAGCAACCTTTTAAACAAGAGAGCAAATGTTGAATCAAGTATAGATCTTGAAAATGTTGACTTAAGAAGATACGAAGCTTATGTTGGCCTTAAATTATTAGTTGAAGGATATACTAATCACTTTGATGAAATAAAAAGAAAGTCTGCCGAAGTATTAATGTCATATTTTAAAAACAAAGGCGGTTGTTTAAGAAAGCTTAATTACCACGAACAAACTACCTACATCAATAATTTATTAAACGACCTAGAAACTGACAAACTTGTACTTGAAGCAATTAATAGTTTAAATTTAGCAGTATGGTTTAATGAGCTAAAAATAGCTAACACTACATTCGAAGATATTTACATGTACAGTATCGATAGAAACGACACCAACAATGCTGAAGCAATAAAAAACTTAAGACTTAAGTTAAACCTGCTTTATAGTAAACTTAATTACGGTGTTTTTGCTCTTTCGGTAGTAAATGTAAGTACTAATTATTCCGAATTTATTATTTCGGTAAACGACATAGTTACGTTTTATGACAATAAAATAAAAGTTAGAAGAGCTAACAGTGTTGTTAAAGAATTTGAACTAGCAGCAATATTTTAATAATCATCAATACGTTTAAAATAGTTAAAAACAAAACCCCTCTTAAAGCAATATAGCTCTGAGAGGGGTTTTATTTTTATATTAATAATTCAAAAAAATTATATTTTAACGTATTTTTCGAATGTATTATGCTCTTGTTTATATAAAACTTCTTCTGGTAAAGATTTAAAATAATCGTACGTTATTTTTAAACCTTCTTTTCTATCAACTTTAGGCTCCCACCCTAGTATCTCTTTAGCCAATGTAATATTGGGCTGACGTTGCAATGGATCGTTTAATGGCAAAGGCTTGTAAACAACCTTTTGATTTGTACCTGTTAGCTTAATTATTTCTTCGGCAAAATCTTTAATTGTAATTTCACTTGGATTTCCAACATTAATAGGACGTGTATAATCGCTCATTAATAGCTTATAAATACCATCAACCTGATCATCAACATAACAAAACGAACGAGTTTGAGCTCCATCGCCAAAAACAGTTAAATCCTCTCCTCTCAATGCCTGACCAATAAATGCAGGAATTACTCTACCATCATTCAGTCTCATTCGTGGCCCGTAAGTATTAAAAATTCTAATAATACGAGTATCTACATTATGATACGTATGATACGCCATTGTCATTGCCTCCTGAAAGCGCTTAGCTTCATCATAAACACCTCTTGGACCAATTGGATTAACATTACCGTAATAATCTTCGGTTTGTGGATGTACTAATGGGTCACCATACACCTCAGATGTTGATGCAATTAATATTCTGGCTCCTTTGTTTTTTGCCAATCCTAATAAGTTATGAATTCCAAGAGACCCAACCTTTAAAGTTTGAATAGGAATTTTTAAATAATCGATAGGAGATGCAGGAGATGCAAAATGCAATATATAATCTAATTTACCTGGAACATGAACAAAAGTAGAAACATCATGAAAATGAAATTCAAAATTTTCTAATTTAAATAAATGTTCTATATTTTTTAAATCACCTGTTATTAGATTGTCCATTCCAATAACATGAAATCCTTCTTTTATAAATTTGTCGCAAAGGTGAGAACCTAAAAAACCAGCTGCTCCGGTAATAAGTATACGCTTCATATTATATTTATTTTATTTAGTAATCTTAAATTAGCAATATTTAACATAAAGTACTAATAATAACAACAGTTTTCATTTAAAACAACAAATAAAACTATTAAAACTTCAGTATTAATGTAAATTAACGAAACCCTAAAATGGTAACATTCAATCAAAATTAGTTAATCAATCAGCTTAAAATAGAATCATTTACAGTTTTTATCCTTAAATTAAAAAGTATATATAACATACAAAAACTCAACAAAAACCAATACAAACATTAACTATTCAAAACTACTACAAACAAAGTTATACTCAAAACTTATACATAATAATACCAATTTAAAAATCAAGTAACTTAAATAGTATATTTTTTAATATGCTTAATATATTTGTACAAAATAAAAGCTATGAATACTATTTACAATATTTCGATATACATATTTGGATTTTTACTTTATATAGTTTCCTTTTTCAACAAAAAGGCCAAACTAATGATTGAAGGAAGAAGTGATTTAATAAGTAAAATAAAGGCTGAAATAAAGCCAAACGATAATCCTATTTGGTTTCATGCAGCATCTTTAGGAGAGTTTGAACAAGGCCGACCATTGATAGAGGATATAAAAAAAAATTATCCTAATCAAAAAATACTTCTTACATTTTATTCTCCTTCAGGATACGAAATCAGAAAAAACTATAATGAGGTTGATTACGTATTTTATATTCCATTGGATACACAAAAAAATGCTAAAGATTTTATAGAAGCTGTTAATCCTAAAATGGTAATTTTTATTAAGTATGATATTTGGCCAAACATAGTAAACCAACTAAATAAACAACAAATAAATACGGTATTAACATCTGCTATATTCCGAGAAAATCAGGTTTATTTTAAAAACTATGGTGGATTTATGAAGAATGTATTAACTAACATTTCTAAAATATTTGTTCAAGATAATAAATCAATAGAGCTTTTAAAATCAATAAATATTAATAATGCTGAATTTTCGGGAGACACTAGATTTGATAGGGTAAAAAATATACTTTCTCAGGATAACACTTTAAACTTTGTTGAAAACTTTAAAGGCAGCGATAAACTACTAATTGCAGGATCAACATGGCCGTTAGACGAGGAATTATTAACCGAATTTATAAACAATAACAATAGTAGTAAAACAATAATTGCACCTCATAATATTTCGGAAAATAATATTTTAAAACTTCAGCAAAACTTAAAATGTAAAACAATTAGATATACCGAAATAGAAAATAAAGACTTAAAAGAATACGATATTTTAATACTCGACACCATTGGAATATTAACAAAAGTTTATAGTTATGCTGATATTGCATACGTTGGCGGTGGTTTCGAAAAGGGGATTCATAATATACTTGAACCCGCAACTTTTTCTGTACCCGTAATTATTGGACCTAAATTCCAGAAATTTAAAGAAGCGAAAGATTTACACAAATTAGGAGGAGTTTTGGTAGTTAATAATATTAACGAATTAACAAGCTATTTTAAAAAGGCAGATGATAATGCAATAGAAATTGGAAAAATATCGTATAAATATATTGAAAATCAATCGGGAGCAACCAATACTATTTTAAAATATTTATACAAATACCTTTAACTAAAAAAGCTCCACTATTATAAATAGTGGAGCTTTTTTTATATGCAATAAAATCTTACTAATCTTATTTTTTTCTGAAATATATTGAAATTGGAACACCTGAAAGATCAAATCTCTCACGCATTTGATTTTCAATAAATCTACGATATGGTTCTTTAATATACTGTGGTAAGTTGGCAAAAAATGCAAACTGTGGAGTATATGTTGGCAATTGCATACAGTATTTAATTTTCATAAACTTACCTTTTAATGCTGGTGGTGGAGAATTTTGCACAACCTCTAACATTATTTCGTTTAGCTTACTTGTAGGTATTTTTGCAGTACGGTTTTTGTACACTTCAAGCGCTTCTTCAACAGCTTTAAATACACGTTGTTTTGTTAATGCCGAAATAAACACAATAGGAAAATCGGTAAATGGTGCAGTTTTACTTCTAACCATTGCCTCGAAATTCTTAGGAGTATTACTATCTTTTCCTTCAACTAAATCCCACTTATTAACAAGAACTATAATTCCTTTTCGGTTCTTTTCTGCAAGGTGAAAAATATTTAAATCCTGTTGCTCAATTCCACGTTTTGCATCAAGCATAATCATACAAACATCACAATTTTCAATTGCTCTGATTGAACGCATAACCGAGTAAAACTCTAAGTCCTCACTTACTTTAGTCTTCTTACGAAGTCCTGCAGTATCAACAAGTGTAAACTCGTTTCCGTATCTATTATAATGCGAGTCAATAGAATCTCTTGTAGTACCTGCAATATCAGTTACAATATTTCTTTCCTCTCCTAAAAGAACATTAATAAACGACGATTTACCAGCGTTAGGACGACCAACTACTGCAAATCGAGGTAATTCACCACCTTCTTCTTCATCAACGCTAAAATCTAACGATTCAACAACAGCATCAAGCAACTCTCCTGTACCACTACCACTAATTGCGGCAACAGTAAAATACTCTCCTAAACCTAAAGAATAAAATTCTACAGCATCGGCATAACGCATTGAGTTATCAACTTTGTTAACCATTACATGTACTGGCTTTTTCGACTTACGAAGAATTTGAGCCACTTCCATATCCATTGATGTAACTCCCGATTCAACATCAACAACAAATACAATTGCATTTGCCTCCTCAATAGCCAAGTAAACCTGCTTACGAATTTCGCCTTCAAAAATATCGTCTGATCCAACAATATAACCTCCAGTATCAATTACCGAAAACTCATGTCCATTCCAATCTGTATGTCCGTAATGTCTATCTCTTGTAACTCCACTTACCGAATCAACAATTGCTTGACGGCGTTGTGTTAGTCTATTAAAAAATGTTGATTTTCCTACGTTTGGTCTACCAACTATTGCTACAATATTTCTCATTTTATTATATTTCTGAAAGTACAAGTTTAAAACTCACACTTTTTACCTTAATATTATTTCGATTTCGAATTTGGCAATAATGTTATTTACAATAAAACTACACCAATCAATTTTACATTTGTCACTTCAAATTAATTTGAAACAACAAATACATAGGTACTACCTACGAATTGTATCCGTATCTTTTTAGTTGTTTCTCATTCGATCTCCAACCTTTATCAACCTTAACATAAAGCTCAATATAAACTTGTTTTTCGAAAAACTTTTGAAGATCCTTTCGGGCTTCAGTACCAACTCTTTTCAACATATGCCCTTTATGTCCAATAAGTATTCCTTTCTGAGAATCTCTTTCAACATAAATTACAGTTCTAATACGAATTATTTCTTCATCTTCAATAAAGTCATCAGTAACAACTTCTACCGAATAAGGGATTTCCTTTTTATAATGAATTAATATTTTTTCTCGTATTATTTCGTTTACAAAAAATCTTTCAGGCTTATCGGTTAATTGATCTTTTGGATAAAAAGCTGGAGATTCTGGTAATAGCTCAAGAATTTTATCAAAAACCACATCAACATTAAACTTTAATTTTGCTGAAATAGGAAGCAATAATGCATTAGGAACTTTTTCTTTCCAATACAACATTTTTTCTTCAACACTATCTTGCTCAACAGTATCAATTTTATTGATAAGAAGTAAAACAGGAACTTTTGAATTTCTGATTTTATCGAAAAACTTTTCGTCTTTCAATTCTTTTTCTCCAATTTCTACCATATAAATCATAACATCGGCATCTTGAAATGCTGATTTTACAAAATCCATCATAGATTCTTGCAATCCGTACGCAGGTTTAATAATACCTGGCGTATCTGAAAACATAATTTGAAAATCTTCGCCATTAAGAATTCCGAGAATACGGTGACGAGTTGTTTGTGCTTTTGAAGTAATGATAGAGAGTTTCTCTCCTACCAATGCATTCATTAATGTAGATTTACCTACATTCGGGTTTCCGATAATATTTACATAACCAGCCCTGTGTTTCATAAAAACATTTTTTTAATAATTGAAACCTTTTATAGATTTCAACCTTTAGCAATCTTCCTCACTCTAAATACAACCATGTAATTAACTAAAATACAACTCGTATTTTAACATCATAATTCATGCTTATTATTAATATATGCAGACACTATCTACAAAATAGAAAACGCTAAATAGTTAAGAACGACAAAATTACGATTTTTTATTCTAAAAACAGAATATAAAAAAAAGGCTGATAAACAGCCTTTAATGTAATCGAATTTAGTAGCGGGGACTGGACTCGAA
>JAGLDK010000059.1 GCA_023145615.1 Ichthyobacteriaceae bacterium
TAAAGTATCACTTTTATATTTATAATTTCTCTCTTTAATTTCGTTATTACTTTTTATTTTAAATAAATTATCCAAAAACTCTTTAAACGTATCGAAATTTGTGTAGTACGAAATACCGATACCTTGTGTGTAACCTTCGTTTTCGAATAAATCGGTTACTCTGTTTTGGCGCACAAATACTTTTCCTTTATACCTACCATCTTCGGTTAGGTTAAGAAGCACTTCAACATCTCCAACTATCGACGATTGACTACTTCCAACCGGCACACCAACATTTCCGTTTACTGTAACTCTATCGTTAAAAAACTGACTTGATAATCCAACCTCAAGCTCGTCGGTTGATTGTATTTGACTAACATTTGTAGTAGTGGAGTAGTTAACATTAACATCAAATTTATCGCTTATACTTGATGCCATATTTCCTATTTGATTTGCTAAAAGTTCATAAGTACTACTGGCCGCACTTCCAATAACTGCAATATCGCTATTTGCCGATGCAAATGAATTTAAGGTAATAAGCATAATAAATTGTCTACCTCTTTCATCTGGATTTTCATTTAATTTAAAATTTAATTGAGATTGAATACTTGGGTCGGCATTTGGTATTTTTATATCGAAATTAAGATTGGGTTGTTCTAATCCACCCGATAATTTAAGATAAAGCTCAACTAGTAATTTATGCGATTTCTGATCGGTATTATAATCTAAATACGATGCAACATCTGTTTTGGTAGGATATATAGCATCCATGTTTATTGTTGCATTAAGCGGATCGCCATTCCAACTAATAGTACCACCCGGTTTTATTTTAAACTTCTTATTAATTAAATTTTGTAGTGTAAATAAATAATTTCCATTTGTTAGAGTGTAAGTTCCGTTAATTCCAAAATCTCCTTTGGTATCAATATCAATAAGTAAATCGGCATTTCCTCTACCTTTCATTACATCACCAACTTGCTCGTCAAGTACAATTTCTACTTCGGCATCTGGCGTTACTTTTAGTTTGAATTCAAGTTTCATTCCACTTCTTAAATTCGACTCTAAACCTCTTTTTTTAGCATTTGCTTTTTGTTCTAATTCTTTATTTATATACTCATTTGGAGCAGTAAAATATATAAAAGAACTTTGGTTAGCAGTTTTATTATTCGATAAAGGAATTGAAAAAACAGTACCCTTTTCTGTACGCAAATTAATATCGAATTGTAATCTTTCGGTAGAACCTTTTAAAGTAGCATTACCCGATGCAAATACAGTACCATAAAAATCAGGATTATCTTCTTCATCGGTTTTTAATAGCAATAACTTTTTTGCATTAATAAGTAAATCTAAATCCCAATCTATATAATTATTATTGTGTACTATGGCACCTACAATTGTACCTTTAGTTCCTTTTTCGGCATCAATTATTGTGGTTTTAGGTATATGAATCTCGTTTTTATTAACTAATACATGAGGTACACCTTCAAAATTAAATTTCACACCTAAATAATCAATTCCCATACCGCCTTCGGCAATATCAATAAAGCCATCTAAATTAGGATCGGTTAAAGGTCCATTTACATTAACATCGCCACTAACAAGTCCGGCAATACCATAAAATAAGTCGGTAGTAAAAGTATTAACAAATTTCAATCCAAACTTATTCAACTTAACATCCATGTTAATTTCAGGCTCACCAAGTAAACTTATGTTACCCGATGCATCAACCGTTTTACTATTATTTTTAACAACTGTAAAAGATGTATTATAAATTTTATGAACATCAGAATTAGCCATTTTTAAATTTACATTTCCAATATAGTCGTTATACAAGCTTAAACTATCAATATTAACATTAGCAACCGGGCGTATAATATCATTATTAATATCTACCATAACATCAGCATTAAGTACACCTTTTGCTTGCATACTAGTACTTGATGAAAGTAAATTTGCTAAATCAATATTGTTTAATTTAAAATTGTAATGATGATTATTTTTTTTCTTAAAACCATTTACCGATAACGATTGTTTGTTATTGTAAACAATAATTGAATCGATATTTAACACCTCCGAAGCAGTATTATAAACAATCCTATTATGTTTATTTAACTTAAGTTTCCAATCGTTATTTCCAAATAATAAATCCGAATTCATAAATCCTAAAACAATATTAGAATCGTTTTCTATAGTTTGATAAAAATTAATATTGAATTTATCATCCATCATTTTACCTCCTTCGAAACTTGAAACAGCATAAATTGAATCGGCTCTTTCTTTAATAATAACATTTAAATTATGAATAGGGTAGGTGTTGTTATTAAAGTGCTTTACATCAAGAAAAGCTGAGTATAACTCGTTTTTATTATCAAACAAAAACGACATAGAATCAATAATATTATCCTGATAAGAAAATCCAGGAGACTCAAATTTCATCTTTAAATGATTTGTTTCGGAATTTATACTTCCATCTAAACTTGTACCATATTTAATGTTAAGTTCGGGTAAGAATATATCTATGATTTTATTTTTTAATTCAAAATCGAATTCTAAATACTGATTATCTCTACTTATTTTTTTGTATTCATCATTTTTATAAACCTTCTCTACAATAGCATTTTTAAACATTTTAGGAAGATCAATAAATTTAAAATTGCCTTTCATATACCCATCTATAATATCGGTAGATCTAATTTCTATTAATTTTTCTTCATTATTTTTTTGAGATTTAATTTTTAGTTTTTCAAAATAATAAAGATTAATATTGTTATGATAAGTAAAGTTTAAAAGAGAAAGGCTACCAATTAAATTATCGTAATCATTTCCTTTAATATCCATTTTTATATGCCCTTCTAAAAAAGAAATACTATCTCTAACAAACAAGTTAGTAGCACTTAAATTGGCTTTATCAATGTATAAATTAAAATTGTATTCCGGAATATTAGATCTTGCATCTGCAAGTCCATCAAACGAAACTCTAAGATTTTCATCGTCGATATTTAATAAACCTTTAAAAAGTTTTTCTCTTAAATCTCCTTCAATACTGATATTACTATACTTGTAATTTTTAAAATAAAAGTCAGAAATATTTCCTTTTATATACGAGTCTAAAGTTTCAAGAGTAAAACCCTGACCATCGATATAAACATTAGCATTAGCAGTTTTAAATAATTTTGGATTAATTAATTTACCCAAATTAAGATTGTCTAATTTTAAATTACCCATGTAATTTGCATGCTTAATAGAGTCCTGAAAATTTAATTGAATTTCAGCATCAACATTTCCAACATCGGTTAAAAGATTAAAAATAGATTTATAATCTCCTTGTTCTAAAATTGCATTTCCGCTTAAATTAATAATACCTAATTTTTTAAGAGAAACAGGTATATTATTTTTGTATTTCTTAGGTAGCAGGTTATATGAATCGTTATATGAAGTAGAAAATTTATCAAGTTTAATATAATATCTAAAATCGGTATCCGAAAACATATTTGTAATTCTACCATTTGTAGTAATTACAGTATTTTCACCAGTAAAAAGGCGTAACCTTTTAATCTGTAAATCCGATAAAGTTCCTGATACTCTCAAGGAAATACTAATATCGTTATTTATAGATTTTAGATTTGTAAAGTAGCTCAGATCTTTTAATCCAAAATGAGAATTAAAAACAGTTAAATATACACTTGTGTTTTTATAGTTTTTTATAAGATCAGAGATGCTATTAAAACATAAATCAATGTTAGAGTTTATTTCGGAATTAGGAGTTTTAATATGTAATTCTCTCAGTGCAATTTCCGAATCGGTTAAGTTAAAATCTGCACTAAAATCTTCAACTATAAAACCATTATCGGCAATAAAATTTAAATCTTTAATATTTAATCCAACATTATTATTGCTGATGTTTATTTTTTTTGCTGATAAGTTAATATCCGAAATATTGTGTTTAATATTTTTAAATAAATCAGCATATTTAAAATTAAGGTTGTTTATTTTAATTGATGAAGAATTAAACTCGAAAGCCGATTTGTTTTTATTTGTAGATTCAGTAGTTAACGTGTCGGTTTCTGATTGTTTAAACTTATTTAAAAATATTTCAATGTTAGTTATTGAATCGTTCTGATATTTTATCAAATTAAAATTACTGTTTGATAACGAAATATTATCAACATTAATTTTACCCGAAAGAACGTCAGAATTAATTAGGCTTCCACGTAATTCACCAACATAAATTAAAGTGTCGGGATAATGATCCATAACCAAAATTTCATTTAACGAAACCTTTCCTAAAATTGATAAGTCAACTGCTTTAATACTTATTTTAGTATCGTATTTTTTATAAACATACTCCGTTATGTATTTTGCCAAATAAGTTTGTACAGGTGGTAAGCTTAAAAATATAGATATAAGCACAAATATTGCTAATATAACAAGTAGAATACGTAATATTTTTTCTCTAATTGGTTTGATATTGTTCTTTATATTAAATTTGCAGAAATTATGAGTGATAACCGCTCAAAATTAAGGTATCCCAAAGGTTTTACATAAATTTTTTGTTTAAATATTTACTTAACAGATTATAGGAATTAAAAAATTGGTTTCTGCATTAAATATATAAATATAACATTGTTGTTTTTGTATATTAAATTTAAAAAATTAAGATGGAAAAAGATATATATATACTTGGTATAGAATCGTCGTGTGATGATACAAGTGCTTCGGTAATTAAAAATGGAAAAATTTTATCAAACATAGTTTCCACACAAAAGGTTCATGAAGAGTATGGTGGTGTGGTTCCCGAATTAGCATCTCGTGCTCATCAGCAAAGTATTATTCCGGTGGTTGATCAGGCAATTAAAAAATCTGGAATAGAATTATCTCAACTAAATGCGGTGGCGTTTACAAGTGGACCAGGATTAATGGGTTCGTTATTAGTGGGTACATCTTTTGCCAAGTCGTTATCAATGTCGTTAAATATTCCGCTTATAGAAGTTAACCATATGCAGGGGCATATTTTGGCAAATTTTATACAAGATGGAGATATGACAAGTCCTAACTTTCCGTTTTTAACATTGGTTATTTCGGGTGGTCATACACAAATAGTAAAAGTAAATAGCCATTTTAATATGGAGATTTTAGGAGAAACTATTGATGATGCAGCCGGAGAAGCTTTTGATAAATCGGGTAAAATTATTGGATTGCCATATCCCGGAGGTCCGTTAATTGATAAATATGCTAAAGAAGGAAATCCAAAAGCATTTAAATTTACTAAGCCTCGTGTTGATGGTTATAATTTTAGTTTTAGTGGGCTAAAAACAAATATCCTGTACTTTGTACAGAAACAGGTTAAAGAAAATCCAGATTTTGTTAAAGAAAATTTACACGATTTATGTGCTTCAATACAGTTTACAATAGTTGAAGTTTTAATGGATAAACTTAAAAAAGCAGTAAAAGAAACTGGAATTACAGAAGTAGCAATGGCAGGTGGAGTATCTGCAAATTCCGAAATTAGAGCAAGGTTTTTTAAAGCCGAAAAAGATTGGAATTGGACAGCTCATGTTCCTAAATTTGAATTTACTACCGATAATGCAGCAATGATTGCAATGGTTGGTTATTTAAAATATAAGGTAGAAGATTTTAGTGATATTAGTGTAACTGCAAAAGCCCGATTTAGTTTGTAATAATACTTTTAGATTGCATATTTTAAACGTTTATATGTAGTTTAAATTTAAAATTAGGTTAATAAACTAAATGGTTGTTATTTATATATTACGATAACAATTTATGGAAATTATTAATAATATAAATGGTATGTCAATAATTATGAAAACACTTTTCGATTTTATATTTGGAGTGTTATTACTTATTTTTATACTACCAATTATTATAATATTGGTAGTTATTGCAACGTTTTCGACACGTAAATTTGGTGTTTTTAATCAGCAAAGAGTGGGAAAAGGAGGTAAGTTGTTTACTATATACAAAATACGGTCGATGTTTCTGCAAAAAGGAGATACTGTTACAACCGAAAACGATCCAAGAATTACAAAATTTGGACAATTTTTAAGAAAAAATAAGCTTGACGAGTTATTACAACTTGTAAATATAGTTTTAGGCGATATGTCGTTTGTTGGCCCCCGACCTGATGTTGAAGGTTATGCCGATAAACTAATAGGAGATGATAAAATAATACTTAGTGTTAAACCAGGTATTACAAGTCCGGCTTCGTTGTATTTCAGAAATGAAGAACATTTGTTAGCCGAACAAAAAAATCCGATAGAATATAATGATAATGTAATTTGGCCTAAAAAAATTAAACTAAATACCGAATACATCAAAAATTGGAGCTTTAAATATGATATGCAAATAATTTATAAAACAGTTTTTAATTAGATAATGGTTAATTCAAAAAATCAGAGTAATAAATACTTTGATTTTTTTTACAAAAACATAATGACTGACCAGTCGGGTTTTATATGATACATATCATTAATTTTAACTTAGATGACGATTATATATTGTTGTACATTTATTTATGACTAATTGGTCAATAATTTACAATTATGCAAGAGAATAATAAAATAGATAATTTAAAATATAAAGCTGCAAGCAATAAGGCTTTAAGCAGAGATGAACTTATAATAGAAAGTGCATTAAAGTTATTTTCGAAATTAGGTTTCGAAAATACGTCAATGCAATTGGTAGCTAAAGAAGCAGGAGTATCGAAAGGAAATTTATATAATTATTTTAATAGTAAAGATCATTTATTAGAAAGTCTACTTGCACATTGGGCTAAAAAAAACATTGAATTATATAGTAGTGGATTAAATTATGGTTTAAAATCGGTAGATGATTTTGAGAATTTAGTACGATATAATTTCAAATTAATAAAATCGGACAAATACTTTTGGAAACTATATTACAATTTAGCAGGACAGCCGAGTGTAAATAAAATTTTCATGAAAGTGTTTTATCCTTTTAAGATGAAATATATATTGGGATTCAGCAATTACTATAAACATAAAGGAATTGAAAATTATAATGCAAAAGCAACTTTATTAGTAAGTGCTATTGATGGTGTGGCCTTGAGTTATATCATGATGATAAATAATGAATATCCGCTTAATGAAGTTTTAAATGAATTAATTAAACAATACAAATAATAAATATGAAAAAAACAGTTCTGTTACTTGTTACATTATTTTTAAGTGTGGCATTTACTGAAGGATACTCTCAGGAAATTACTGCCGAATTAATTATAAAAAAGGCTGATGAACTTACCCGAGGTAAAACCAATAAATCAGAAATGACTATGGAAATAATTCGTCCTACTTGGAAACGCTCGGTAAGTATGAAAAGTTGGAGTAGAGGTACTAATTATTCAATGACATATATAACGGCTCCGTCAAAAGATAAAGGTCAGGTTTTTTTGAAAAGAGATACCGAAATGTGGAACTGGATTCCATCAATTGGTAGAATGATGAAGATACCTTCGTCAATGATGTCTCAAGGTTGGATGGGATCGGATTATTCTAACGATGATATTTTAAAGGAAAGTTCAATAGTAAATGATTACGTACATAAAATTGTTTCGGAAGAAAAAATTGATGGTTACGATACTTATAAAATTGAAATGACTCCGAAAGAAGAAGCTGCCGTTGTTTGGGGTAAGGTTTACAAGTGGATTATTAAGGATAAGTATATTCAAATTAAATCGGAGTATTACGATGAAGATATGGATTTAATTAAAAGTGATATTTCATCGGATTTTAAAATTATTGGTGGCAGATTTCTTCCTTCTAAAATTGAAATTATACCTACCGATGAGCCTGATCAAAAAACTGTTATACACATAAAAAATATAACCTTTGATGTTGATTTACCCGAATCATTCTTTTCTCAGCAAAAAATGAAACGTATAAGATAAGTTAATAATGGTTAATAGTTAATTATCTGGCACTTATAAACTATCATTAGTTGAATATAAAAACATAAAAATGAATACAATTATAAAAATAGCATGGCGTAATATTTGGCGTAACAAACGTCGAACTTTTATTACAATTGCATCGATAATGTTTGCTTTGTTTTTTGCAATTATTATGCGTGGGTTTGCACTTGGGGCGTATTCTAATATGAAAGAAAATGCTGTTGAGTCGTATTCGGGTTATGTGCAAATAAATAAAAAAGGATATTGGGATGATAAAAATATCAACAACATCTTTACAATAGATAAAGGCATTTTAGATAAAGTAAAATCTACTGAAAATGTAAAAACTGTTATTCCAAGATTAGAATCGTTTGCATTAGCATCAACCGGAGAAACAACAAAAGGTGTAGCGGTTATGGGTATTTCTCCTGAAAGAGAAAATGAAATGACCAAAATGAAAACCTTTATGAAGGAAGGTGAATTTATTTCTGAAAACGATAAATCGGTATTGGTTGCCGAGGATTTGGCTAAATATTTAAAAGTAGAAGTAAACGATACATTGGTTTTATATTCTTCGGGATACCACGGTACAACAGCGGCAGGTTTGTATCCTATAAAAGGTATTGTTAGTTTGCCAACTCCTGAAATGAATATGGGTACTATTTTTATTCCAATAAAAGAGGCTCAGAATTTATATTCGGCACCAAATATGTTTACGGCAATTGCACTAAATTTAAATAGTGTTAATGATGTGGATGATGTAATATCTGATATTAAAGTATTTGTAAATACAGATGAATATGATGTTTTGAGCTGGGAGAAAATGAACGAGGAGTTATTGCAGATGATTGAAGCCGATAATGCAGGACAACTAATTATGATTGGTATTTTATATATGGTTATTGCTTTTGGTATTTTGGGAACCGTTTTAATGATGACAAACGAACGTTTACGCGAATTTTCGGTAATGATATCAATAGGAATGCAAAAATATAAATTGGCAATGGTTGTGGTGTTAGAGTTAATTATGCTTACCATTATTGCAATTTTTGCAGGTATATCAATTAGTTTACCTGTTGGAATTTACTTTTACAATAATCCAATTCAGTTTTCGGGTAAAGAAGTTGAGGCTATGAAGAGTTTTAATTTAGAACCTTCGATGCCTATGAGTATTGATGTTGAAGTTTTTGCTTATCAGGCTTTAACTATTTCAATTATAACTTTGGTTGCAATGACTTATCCGGTTATTAAAATTTTTACAATGAATGTTGTAAGTGGATTAAGAGGTTAATGAATATATTTTTTATTAGATAATATTTTTTACAAAAAACACTAACATAAAATGTGTAGAGCGTTTTATAAAAAACAATAATTATGATGCTATTAAAAATAGCTTGGCGGAATGTTTGGAGAAGTAAATTGCGTAGTAGCGTGGTTATACTTGCCATTGCATCGGGTTTAATTGGAGGTTTAGCTTCAACGGCTTGGATGAATGGAATGGCAGACCAACGCATTGAAAGTACTTTTGCAATTGAAACTGCACATATACAATTACATAATAAAACTTTTAACGAAAATTTTGAAATAACTAAAACCATTGATTCTACTAATTACGTACTGAATGAAGTACGTAAAATTAAAGGGGTAAAATCTGCAACAAGCCGTATTTCAATACAAGCAATGGCATCAACTGCAAGTAATAATACAGGTGTTACTTTAATTGGGGTGGATAAAGAAATGGAAAAAGAAGTTTCTATGGTTTATTCTAAAATTGATAGTGTTAGCGGAAATTATTTAGAAACTAAAAGTAGAGTAATTCCAACAATAGTTGTTTCGAAAGCGTTGGCAAAGGAATTGAAACTAAAGCTGAAATCTAAAATTATTTTAACATTTCAGAATTATAATGGAGATTTAAACGGAAGTCCTTTTAAAGTTGTGGGTATATATAAAACCGATAATAGTAAATGGGATAAGAGGTTTGTATTTGCAAAACAATCGGACTTAAGAAGATTGGCAAGCGTACCGAAAGATGAAACACACGAAATTGCAATTTTAGTGGACAACTATAATGAGGCAAAAAAAATATCAGAAATAATTCAGAATAAATTTCCACAAATAAAGTCGGAAGATTGGGCAGTTATACAACCTTATACCGAAATGATGACAAGTTATATGGGTATTATGATGTATGTTTTTATGTCGATAATATTGGCTGCACTTGGTTTTGGAATAGTAAACACAATGCTAATGGTTATTTTAGAACGTACCAGAGAACTTGGTATGTTAATGGCAATTGGTATGTCGGGCAAACGTATTTTTATAATGATAATGCTTGAAACAGTATTTTTATCGTTAGTAGGTGCAATTGTTGGAGAAATTTTAAGTTATACTTTAATTGAATATTTAGGAGTAGCTGGTATAGATTTATCGAGTATGGCACAAGGAATTGAATCGGTTGGTTTTAGTGTAGTTTCATATCCAAAATTAGATTTATACAGTTATGTTGAAATAACTATTATGGTTTTTATTACTTCAGTAATAGCATCGATATATCCAGCATATAAAGCTGTAAAGTTAAATCCAACGGAGGCAATACGATCAATTTAATTATTTGTTGTAGATGGTTACTAAACTAACTGCAATTTTTTAAAAGTTTAAATTCAGGAAAAATGAGTGTTATAAAAATAAAAAACATTACTAAAACATATACCGAAACAGAGGTGCCAGTACATGCAGTTAATGGTGTTGATTTAGAAATAGAAAAAGGAGAATTTACTGCAATAGTAGGACCGTCGGGTTCGGGTAAAACTACTTTATTAAATATGATTGGTGGTTTAGAAAAGCCAACATCAGGAAATATTACAATAAACGATACTGAAATAGAAAATTTATCATCGAGCGATTTAATCGATTTCAGATTAAGAAATATTGGATTTGTTTTTCAGGCTTATAATTTAATTCCGGTATTAACAGCCAAAGAAAATGTTGAGTTTATAATGAGCTTGCAAAATATTGATAAGGCTGAAATAAATAAACGTACAATAAGTTTATTAGAATCGGTTGGGTTAGGCAATAGGGTAAATAGTAAGCCAACACAGTTATCGGGTGGACAACAACAAAGAGTTGCAGTTGCACGAGCTTTGGCATCGAAACCACAATTTGTACTTGCCGATGAACCTACTGCAAACCTCGATTCGGTTTCAACATCTCAATTACTTGAAATTATGGAGGAACTGAACAAAAAAGAGAATATGACTTTTATCTTTTCTACACACGATCAGCGTGTTGTTGATAAGGCACACCGAATTATTACTATTGAGGATGGTAAGATAATATCGGATGTAAGAAAGTAATGGTTAGGAGATGGTTATAGATTAGTTCAATTATAAGTATTTAAGATTAAAGCAAAAAAAAGGTTAACCAATTGGTTAACCTTTTTTTTATTGTATATGATAAGTTGTTTATCCTAAAGGAAGAACTTCTTTTCCGTAAGTTTCGTTTATTACCTGACCCATTGAATCGTAAATAGCAGCTAAACCAGTAAATATACCAACATAACCAGCAATATGTTTTACAGTAACGCTTCCAGAGAAATCAGCAGCAGCTAGTAAGAAAAATAATAATGTTAAACCTCCAAATACTGTTTGAGAAATTCTGTTTTTCTTTAAAGTTGCAATAAACATTCCGAATGTATAAATACCCCAAAACATTAAGTAATATCCCATTGATGCTGCAGTAGGTGCTTGAGCTTTATCAAGACCCATGCTTGGCATAATCCAGATAGCTACTAACGACATCCAGAAAAATCCGTATGAAGTAAAAGCAGTAAATCCGAAAGTATTTCCTTTACCTGATTCCATAATACCCGCAATAACCTGCGCTAAACCTCCAACAAAAATTCCCATTCCCATTACAGTAGTATCTAATTCTGTAATTCCAGAATTATGGATGTTTAATAAAACCGTAGTCATTCCGAATCCAATTAACCCTAAAGGTGCCGGATTTGCAGTAGCATTTGTGCTCATTCTTTCTTGTTTTGTTATGAGGTGCAAAAGTACAAAATATAACCATTTGTGCAACTTAACAAGTAATTATGTTTTATAACCTATAATGTGTAGTGTAGTGTATTGTTTATCAGCTATTTCAAGATACAATAGTAATGTGTTTTAGAAAAAAAAAGCTATTTTTAAATAAATAAAATAATTATAAACGCTTAAAACTTACTTATTTAAGCAACAAATAGTGTGAGATGAAAATTTATATATCTAGTTATTTTTATTATGTGTACGCTAGGGTAACATAGCATTATAGGAGTAGATATAATGAAAAAGTGTAAACATTAAAAAATTACAGTAATGATAGTGTAGGTAATGTATGACAAGTAAAACATGCATTGTAGAGAACATCTAAATAATCTAACATTTATATTAAAATTTTTGAAAAATTGCATTAACAACACTATGTTTGTTATTAATACAAAATTACATGTAAAAACTAAGCTCTCTTACTCAGTATACCATTACTTTTTAATTACACATTGCTAATTTAACGAAATGCTGTTACTATGAGTAACATATAAACTGTGGTAGTATAAAATCAGAAATGAAATGAAAATTAAGTATTACATAAAAACATATATATTATGTATTGCCTTGTTTGTAGGTAGTAATACTTATGCCCAAGAAATAGTTAACGAAATAGTTAACGACACTATTGATGTTGAATTAGAAAGAGAAATACAAGCTACAATTGATAATGAGAGTTTAAGGGTATTTATATTAAAAGAAGTTTTGCTTTTTAATACTCCAGTATTAGACACTAAAGAAGCCCGACGAAAATATTATTATTTAAAAAAGAGAACCCGAAAAGTATATCCATACGCAATATTGGCATCGAAAAGAATGATTACGCTTGAGGAAAGATTAGAAACTATAAAATCGAAACGCAGACGTAAAAAGTATATAAAAACTGTTTACGATTATTTAAAGAATGAGTTTGAACCAACATTAAAAAACTTTACTCAATCGGAGGGAAGAATTTTGATTAAGTTAATTTATAGACAAACAGGTATTACTATGTATGATATAGCAAAGGAATACCGAAGCGGTTGGAGTGCATTTTGGTATAACACCACTGCAAGTGTATTTAATTTATCATTAAAATCGGATTACAATCCATTTAAAAACAAAGATGATTTTATGATAGAGAGTGTATTAAGTCAATCGTTTGAAAATGGAATATTAGAATACGAATCGGCATTTTGGGAAAAGTTGCCATATACCGATTCTTTCTTCGACCCAAATACAACAGAGAAATAGATTATTGCTTTATTTGCACAAAAATAATAAAAATGAAATACACAAGACTAACAAAAGAACAATTCGAAATATTTCACCAACAATTTTCGGAGTTTTTAGCTACTCAAAAAATAGACACAGATGAGTGGAAAAAAATTGTAGAAACTAATCCTAAACTTACCGAAGATCAACTTGACTTGTTTAGTGATATTGTATGGGACGATGCATTAAATAATGCTGAGTACTTAGAACATATAAGTGCTAAAGATTTAAAGGCTTTTAAATTTAACGAAAAAACCATTGAAGTTTTATCTGTTAAAATAAATGAAGATTTAGATATTGATTTAACAAAAGAAGAATCGATTAAATTGCTTTTCGAAAATATAATGGATTCGAGAATTGATTTATTTCAGGGTAACAAAAATATTGACACCATACGAAACGAAGAAATGTTTCAGCTAGTTACAGAGGGTTGTATTATTACTGACGGAAGAATGTTTAAGGCTTTAAAAGAAATTATAAATTAATTATGAGTACAGAAAACAACAAGGAGAAGGGTAAGAAAAAGAAGAAATCGGAATTATATAAAAACATTGCTTTTGTTGCATTTTTATTGATTCTGTTTTTTACTCCAGCAGGAAAAGAAATAAAACTTTGGGCTCAGAAATTAAGAGTAGCAGTAAGTAGCCCAAGTATTGAAAATGTAGAAGATCAGAAACAATTAACTAGCTACGATTATAAATGGCAATTTAAAGATGCTGAAGGTAATTTAGTATCGTTGGCCGATTATAAAGGAAAGGTTGTTGTACTTAATTTTTGGGCAACATGGTGTCCGCCTTGTGTAGCCGAAATGCCAAGCTTTCAGGAGTTATACAATACTTATAACAATAAGGTAGTTTTCTTATTTGTATCGAACGAAGAGTTTTCAGTAACAAAACCTTTCATGAAAAAGAAAGAGTTTAATATGCCGGTATATAATCAAATATCAAATGCTCCAGGTGTATTAAAGCACTCAGTTTTACCAACAACTTTTTTAATTGATCAGAATGGTAAAATAGTAATTGAAGAATCGGGTGCTACTGATTGGAATAGTAAAAATATGCACGAACTTTTAGAGAAACTAATTGTAGAATAGTGTTTGTGATTTTTAATAATCAATAGTCAATTATTTAATACATAAAAAATAGCCTCAGCATAAAAATGTTGAGGCTATTTTTTTATGTGCCAAACACTTACGTAAAGTATAAATACTTAGTGTTTTCTATTTGCAAATTCATCAATCAATTGCTATATATTAGCATGCTTTAAAAACAAAAATCAATAAAATGAAAGTACTACATACATCAGATTTACACCTAGGACATAGATTTCATGAACAGATACAGACAGAAGATCAAAAGCAATTTTTGACTTGGTTATTAAACTACATCAACCTAAACAATATAGATATACTATTAATTGCTGGCGATATTTTTGATACTGGATATCCATCATCTATAAGTATGACAATGTATTATGATTTTTTGGTTGATTTATCTAATTCTAAATGTAAGCATGTTGTAATTGCAGGTGGTAATCATGACGCTCCGGGTACACTAAACGCACCAAAAGAATTACTAAGTGCAATTAATGTTGATGTTGTAGGTAAGGCTACCGAAGATGTAAAAGATGAGATTTTTGAATATAATGTTAATAACGAATCTGTAATTATAGCATCTGTTCCGTATTTAAGAGATCAAGATATACGACGCGCATTAGCTGGAGAGACCTTTGATGAGGTAAACGATAGATATAAGTTTGCTTTGATTAATCATTATAATGAGGTAGCCGAATGTTGTAATGAAATAAATAAAGATAAAGTACCTGTTATTGCTTTAGGACATTTATTTGCTATAGGAGGAGACACATCGAACAGTGAGCAAACTATTTATGTAGGAGGTACTGGAGATATAGGAGCTAATGATTTTTCGGAAGTTTTTAATTATGTTGCTTTAGGTCATTTACATCGTCCGCAAAAAGTAGGAGGCAAGAAACATATTAGATACTCGGGAGCTCCGAATGTTTTAAGCTTTAGTGAGGTTGGTTATGATAAAAAAGTAGTTGAGCTAGAGATTAATGATAATTTAATAGATACAATTAACGAAGTAACAGTTCCATTGTTCAGAATTATAAAACGCATAAAAGGAACTGTAGATGAAAGTATTTTATTGCTTAAAGAAATTGAAATAAATGAAGGCGATTTAACTCCGTGGATTGAAGTTGTTATTGATAATTTGGTAGAAAAAAACATAGATACTACCGAAATATATAAGGTAGCAGAAGAATTAGGTATTAAGGTTTTAAAAATTACGTTGAGTAATTATGAATTAACAGAAGGTATTGAAGGTATACTTGATAATAATGTTGATTTAAAAGAGATTACTCCTAATGAGATTTTTAAACTTAAATGCGATGAGAAAGGAATTATACTAGATGAAAATCCTGATTTATTAGACGCATTTAACGAGGCTTTACAAATAGCTAAAAACGCATAATACTAAACCAATTTTATCAAAAAAATATAATGAAAATAATTAAACTAGAATTTAAAAATATAAATTCATTAAAATCGGATACTCCAATTGTAATTGATTTTGAAAGTGATAAGTTTAAAAATGTTGGTTTATACGCAATTACAGGAAGTACAGGTGCCGGAAAAACAACAATTTTAGATGCTATAACAATTGCTTTATATAGAAAGGTTCCAAGATTTACAACTTCAGGAAAGGCAAAATTATGGGATGTGGTAAGTTATGGTGCTTATGATGCAATGTCGATAGTTACTTTCGAAAATGATGGCGAAATATATGAAGCTTCATGGAGTGTTAGAATTAAAAAAGATAATGGAGAGAATTTAAAAAACATTAAGGATAAAATAAGTGTTAAAAATTTAAGCACGGAAAAAATATTAGCTAATAAATCATCGGACTGCTTAAGGGCTATTGAAAATATTACACATTTAAATTATAATCAATTTTTACGTTCGGTAATGTTGGCTCAAGGAGAGTTTGCATCGTTTTTAACTGCAAAACCATCTGATAAAGGAAGTCTGTTAGAACAAATAACCGGGGAAGATATTTACTTGAAAATTGGAGATGTTATAAATAATTGTAAAACAGAAGAGAAAAAAAAGTTAGATCTTTTAGAAACAAAAATTAATACCGATGATGTATTAAGTAATGAGGTAAGAACAGAACTAGAAACAGATTTATTAAATATAAATAAAGAGTTAAACTTTTTAAGTACTGAACAAAAAAAGCTTGAAGATATTGTTAGATGGTTTATTGATTTTGAAAAAATTAAACTTGATAAAAAAACAATTTCTGAAAGTTTAAATAATCTAGAAAATCAGAAAAAAGAAAACGAAAGTATTTACATAGCAATTGACAAAGATAAAAATGCACAACCTTTTGTTGAGGTTTTAAATAATAGTACCCGAATTAAAAAATCGATATTAACTAAGGATATTGAAAAGAATAATTTAGTAAAACGTATTTCGGAATTAAATAAGACTATAGAAGAGCAAAAAATTACATTAGATAAATGTAATAGCAGTTATACCCAATTTGAAAAAGAATATGAATTATGGGCTGATAAATTAAGAAAGGTTTCGATTATTGATACCAATATAATTCAGAAAACAAATGACAAAGAAGATGCAATAACAAAAATAAAAGATTCTGAAAGCTATATAAAGGAAATAACTACATCAATAAAAAATGTAAATGCAAAATTGCTAACAAATGAAGAGGATATACTAACTACAGATAGTTATATTAATAACAATAAACAAATACCCGAAGTTGAAAAGCTAATAAATAATTGGATTGCAAAATTAACTGAACGTAAAACTTTAAGTACTGGTATTAAAAATAGTATTACTGATTTTAATCAAAAAAATAGCAATTTAGAAAAAAGCAGAAAAGATTATAAAATAAATTCTGAAAAATTAAAAGAAGAAAGAAAGGAACATAAAGATTATTACGATAAAGAGGTAGCGTACAATAATCAGCTTTCTGTATTAAACATTGATGAATTTAATATAGAAAGAGATAAGCTTACTGCACAACTTAATACTTGGGATGATGTAAATAGATTGGCGAATACTTATATTGAAACCAATGATAAAATAAAAATACACAATAAAAAACTTAAGGGTTTTGAAATACAGAATATTGAAGATGAAAAGAGTGTAGAAGATTTAAAGGTTAAAATTAAATATGAAAATAATCTTTTAATTATTTCTGAAGAAAATCTGGAATTAAAAAATAAGATAATTCGTTTTGATGATGAACGTAAGTTATTAGAAAAGGGAGAGCCTTGTTTGCTTTGTGGATCTAAAGCACATCCGTTAGTAGATGAGTATAAAGATATAAATACTAACAAAAACAGTTTAGAGGTAAAGAAACTTAAAGAAAATTTAAAACAATTAGAATCGGATAAAAATAAATCGGAAATAAAAGTAGCAACAGCTAAAAATAATATTGAAAATACTAAAAATGACATAGCTGTTTATACAGAAACACTCAATGAAATTCAAGATAAATTTAATACCCAAAAACTGAGTTGTTTAATTACTGATTATGATTTTATTGTAAATACTAAAGCTGAAATTAATAATTTTTTATTAGAAATAAATGCTAAAATTTTAGATAGAAACAAAATTCAAAAACAAAAAGATCTTAATTATACATATTTAAATAAGCACAGTAAAATTATTGAAAATTTAGAAAAAGACGAATCTACTTTAAAAGAACGAGGGAAGGGATTAGCACAAGATGTTAATGAATTAACTATTCTGAAAAATAATAAAACTTCGGAAATTGAAACATTAGAAAATGTTATTAATGATGAGATTTCGAAATATGATTTTGAATTACCTAAAGTTGATGAAACCGAAAGTTTTACACAAAATATACAACGCAAAATTTTAGATTATAACAATCAAGAACTAAAAATAATTACTTTAAAAAATGATAAAGAGTTACTAATTCAAGAAAACACAAGCTACAAAAGTAAGTTACATGAAAAGGAGGGTTATTTGAAAGAATTAACTGATGCAGAAAAAAATATTTCAAATAAATTAATTGAATTTAAAGAAGCTAGAAAAGGGTATTTGCCTAATGACGAAAAGGTTGAGGTTAAACAACAATATTTAAATGAAGAAAAAAGTGATTTAAAACAAAAACTTGATGATATAAATAAAACACAAAATTCATCGGAAAAAGATATTGCAACAGCTAAGAATAATAATGAGCGCTTAGTTGAAGAATTGAAAAATGAAAACTCTGAATTTGAAGAGTTAGAAAGTGAATTTAATAAACTGCTTGAAAATAGTATTTTTAAAAATAAAGATGAGGTTGAAAATTCTGTTTTATCAGAAAATATAAGAACCGAATATTTAGCTATTGAAAAAAAGATTGAAAATAACTTGATAGAAATTAATAGTCAGAAAGTTAAAAATAATAAACTATTTGAAAATGCTACAAAACTTAAGGATTTTGAAATTGAGAAAGAAAAAGCAGTAGAAAATTTACAAGAAATAAAAGAAAAATCAGCAACTGAAAATAAAAATAGTGGTGTTGTTTCTCAGAAATTAAAAAAAGATGATGAGGTAAAAACACGAAACAAGAGTTTTATGTCTGAAATTGATACTCAGAAAAAAGCACTAAAAAGATGGACAGATTTAATTAAGATTTTAGGAGGATCGAAAGACGCTTTTAATACTTATGTACAGCGTTTAACTTTAAGTAATTTAATAAATTTAGCTAATGTGCATTTAGATAAATTGAATAAAAGATATTCGTTATTACTACCTAAAGAATATGCTGAAAAAGAGGAATTAACATTTTTGCTAGTTGATCATTTTCAAACAAATCAACAGAGAAATGTAGAAACATCAAGTGGGGGAGAAAAATTTATTATAAGTTTGGCGTTGGCTTTGGGATTATCGGATTTGGCAAGTAAAAACGTAAAAGTTGATTCATTATTTATTGATGAAGGTTTCGGAACACTTGATAATAATACTTTAGATATTGTTATTTCTACTTTAGAAACTTTACAGTCTCAAGGAAAAATGATTGGCGTTATATCTCATGTTGAAAATTTGAAACAACGTATTTCTACACAAATACAGGTAAATAAAAAGAGTAATGGAGTAAGCGAAGTGGTTATAGCATAAAGAAATGTTCTTTAGTTAAAAATCAGAAGAAGAGTAAGAACCTATTCAATAAAAATATGAAAAACATAATTATTGCATCACTTATTTCGGCAACTATATTAACCGGATGTGATGCTCAGTTTAATAAAAAATCGGTAAAAACAAATGTTACAAATTCTGAGTTAGATTCATTTATAAAATCGGCAGAAAAAGACACTAAAATAAAAGAGGAAAGAAATAAAGAGAAATCGGGTAAAAAATCTGCTGTAAAAAACAGTGGTAATAAAAGTAATACCGTTGGTAAAACTTCGGGTAAATTAAATATTGCAACTACAAATAATGGTAAAATTATTAAGCACCAATATTATACACTTTCGTATAACGAAAAACATGAACAAGCGGAGTGGGTGGCTTATAAATTAACATCTAAAAGTATTACGGGAGGAATAAAACGTAAAGATGATTTCAGACCAGATCCTTTGGTTTCAACAAGCTCGGCAAGTTTAAATGATTATAGAAAATCGGGATACGATAGAGGTCATTTAGCTCCGGCAGGAAGTATGAAAGCAAATAAATTGGCTATGAGCGAAAGTTTTTTCATGAGTAATATGAGCCCTCAAAAACCATCGTTTAACCGTGGTATTTGGAAACGTTTAGAAACTAAGGTGCGTTATTGGGTGGCTACAAACGATTCGGTTTTTGTAGTAACAGGTCCTATTTTAGATAATCCATTAGGTTATATTGGTAGAAATAAAGTGTCAATTCCGCGTGCATATTATAAAACAATTTTGGGTTATAAAAACGGAGAGGCTAAAGGATTAGCATTTATAATGCCAAATGAAAAATCTGGAAAATCGTTATATTCTTTTAAAACTTCAATTGATGAGGTTGAAAAAATTACAGGTATTGATTTTTACTACAATCTTGATGATGCTACAGAAAACAGAGTGGAAGCAAATAATGATGTAAAAAAATGGTTTTTGAAAAAGTAGATTTTGTATTACATTAGTCAGAATGTTTATTTCTTAGTTATATATAAAAAACTATAATTGGTAAGTTTAAAAAAGCTAATTTTGCAGTAATTAATAAAGAGCAATTAAAAGATGAAGAAGTATAAATTTACAGAGGAAGACAAAATAGTATTAACTCCCTTAATTGAGGCTAGATATATTTCGGTTTACGGAACTTACGACAGACCAAACCAAAAAGATATTGAAACAATTTCGGATCTTAAAGGTGAGTTTGCAGAGTATGACGAATGCTTGTTTGGTAAAGAAGAAAGAAGTATGCTTTGCTCTATTATTGACGAAAATTTAATAAATCCTCATTCGGAATTAATGCAGGATTATAAAGAAATGACTGAAGAGGAGTACGAAAGTATTGCTGATGAGTACAAGGAAATAATTGAAAATGTAAAATACTATAAAGCATTAAAAAATAAAATATCTCCTTATAAAAAGAATAAAGATTAATAATAATTAACCCAATTTTACACTAACCCAAATTGAATTATAAATTAAATACTAAGTTAGTAGCTATATTTAGTATATCAACAATCTTAGTTATAGCATTAATATTTATTGCATACAAAAATACTGATAAAATAAATTATTACTATAATAAATTGGCTACCAGAGTTTTAACTGGAAATGATATTTATAAAAGAAGTGATATATCTAAATATGAAATTCATGGTATTGATATTTCTCATTATCAAGGTTTAATAGACTGGAAAAAAGTTAATCATCCGGACGTAACAAAAAAGATAAATTTTATTTTTATAAGAGCTACAATGGGGCTTAAAAAAGATAAATTATTTAGTTATAATTGGGGAAAATCTACAAAGCATAATTTTACACGCGGGGCATATCATTATTATTGGTCTAACTTAAATTCAACAATTCAGGCAAATAATTTTATTAAGAATGTTGAGTTAAAAAAAGGTGATTTACCTCCTGTTTTAGATGTTGAAAAATTGCCTAAAACCCAAACGAGAAAGAATTGGAAAAGAGGAATTAAAAATTGGATTAGCATTATTGAAAAACATTATGGTATAAAACCCATAATATATACTGGCGATACTTTTTATAAAGATAATTTAGAAAGTGACGATTATTTTAAAGATTATCCGCGTTTATGGATAGCAAATTATAATAAAGTTAAACAGCCACGTAGTAAATGGCATTTTTGGCAATACACCGATAAAATTAAAATTGAAGGTATAAAAAGTTATGTTGATGCCAATGTTTTTAAAGGCGGACACAAAGTTTTTGAAGATTTAATTATGTAATAAAAGGTTTCTATCGAAAAAAAATGATAGAAACCTTTTATGTTTATTATCTGAATCTAAGTTTTGAATTTAATATGTAAATAGCCAATTAGTATTTTTTTACTACTGAATAATGCAAATAAGATTAATCAAAACATATAAAATACACATATTTGCTTTGTTCTACAATTTTAAGTAAAAAAAAATGACGTTTTAATTTGAAATAAGATATATATTTTGAATATTCGCACAAAATAATAAGAATCATGAGAAGAAAAATTGTTGCAGGAAACTGGAAATTAAATCTTGATATTAACCAAGGTTTAGAATTGGTAAAAGAATTAGCTAAAGAGGTTGCTGAAAAGAACCCAGTTGCAGAAGTAGTAGTTACTCCTTCGTTTGTAAACTTAGCTGGTATTGTAGCTGAATTAAAAGATTCGAAAATTGAGGTTGCTGCTCAAAACGTTAACGAAAACAAAAACGGAGCTTTTACAGGTGAAGTTGCTGCAAATATGTTAACTGCTATTGGAGTTGAAAAAGTAATTTTAGGACACTCTGAGCGTAGAGCTATTTACGGAGAAGACGATGCTTTACTTGCTAAGAAAGTAGATGCTGCTTTCGAAAACAACATGGAAGTAATTTTCTGTATTGGTGAGCAACTTGAAGAAAGAAAAGAAAACCGTCATTTTGATGTTGTTTCTGAACAAATTGAAAAAGGTCTTTTCCACTTAGAGGCAAAAGCTTTTGACAAAATTGTTTTAGCATACGAGCCAGTTTGGGCTATTGGTACAGGTGAAACTGCATCTCCAGAGCAAGCTCAGGAAATGCACGCACACATACGTAAAGTAATTGATACTAAGTACGGAGTAGAAGTTGCATCTAAACTTCCTATTCTTTACGGAGGTAGTGTAAAACCAGCTAACGCTAAAGAAATTTTCTCGAAAGAGGATGTTGATGGTGGACTAATTGGTGGTGCTGCTTTAAAAGTTGAAGACTTTATGGGTATTGTTACTGCTTTTAACTAGTAGAAAACACATACAATCATACATTATAAAGGAGCTGAAAAGCTCCTTTTTTGTTGTTTATTTTTACTATTTTGCATTATTAAAATCACATATTAAATAGAATTGTAAAAATCTGATATAATGGAATATATAGAATATAATTTTGTAGTTAAACCTATTGAGCCTTGGCGTGATATTTTAGTAGCCGAACTTGGTTCAGTTGGTTTCGAAAGTTTTGTTGAAACTGAGAATGGAGTAGATGGTTTTATTCAGGAAGAATTATTTATTGATGATGATTTTAACAACATGAACATATTTAGTAATGATATGTGTGAGGTTACTTTTAAAAGTAGCAATGTTGAGCCTAAAAATTGGAACGAAGAATGGGAAAAGAATTTTTCGCCAATTATAGTTGGTGATAATTGTGTTATTAGAGCTCCGTTTCATGAAAAAACAAATGTTGAATTTGAAATAATTATTGAGCCAAAAATGTCGTTCGGTACCGGACACCATGAAACTACACATTTAATTACAGAATATATTTTAGGCATGGATATGACCAATAAAGTGGTTATGGATATGGGATGCGGAACCGGAATACTTGCAATACTAGCAGGTTTAAAAGGATCGAAAGAAATTGATGCTGTTGATATTGACGAATGGGCTTACGAAAATACCGTTGAGAATGCTCAACGCAATAATGTTGATTTTATAAAAGTATATAAAGGCGATGCCAGTTTTTTAAACGAAACACCAAAATACGATTTATTTATAGCCAACATAAACCGAAATATATTAACCAACGATATGGATAAATATGTTAAAACATTAAAAACTAATGGTAACATATTATTTAGTGGTTTTTACGAATCGGATGTTGATATAATAGTAAACGAAGCAAAAAAACACAACTTAACCTTAGTTGAAAAGAAAACAAAAAATTCGTGGGCTGCACTTAAATTTAAAAAATAAGCCAACAATTAAACACATACTAACCACCCCTTATATTATACATATATTGAATATATACACTATTTTATTTGCCTTACTAACATAATATGCAAGTATTTAGTGTATTTATTCAGAAATACAGAAGTTGAATATTATTTTCATATCAACTACTTAAATGTATAAAAATTAATGAAATATGAAAAACATCTTATTAGTATTACTATTTATAACCTTATCGAACTTTGGCTTTTCGCAAAGTAAAAATAAGTTTTCAAGAGATATTGAAAAGTTCGATTCTGAACTAATTAGCTTTTTAAAAACTAGAGGTGATAAAGGTAAATCTGTAGCAAAAGATTTTTTAGAAAACTTCGATTCATTTAACGAAAGTGAAAAACAATTAATAATTGCAAACTTAAATTCGTTTTATAAGTACCGAATAATATCATTAAATTATTATTCCGACTTTTTAAATTCGGTATATATGTTGGATTCTGTAAAAACTAATTCAGGTCAGGGTTTAGATAAATGGTTGAGTTTATATAATAAGTATGTTGAAGATAAAGATGTAACCCGAAAAAATAAAGAAAAATTTATATCAACAAACTATAATGTACTTTCGGGCGGTAATTTAAATCCTAAATCAAAAGTAAACTGGAATGTAGATTCTAAGCTTACATTAAATTTAACCGATCAAATTAAATATTCATTTTACAATTCGAAGTTAAGTTGTGGAAAATCAAACGACAGTTTATACTTAAATAATGTAGATGCTAGTTTTTATCCTGAAACAAATTTAATAAAAGTTGAAAAAGCAAAAGTATATTGGGATTCAAACAGATTTTCAAAAGATTCGTTATATGTTTTAGCTACTAATTTCGATATAAATTCTTTAGAAGATAAATATAAAGCCGATTCTGTTTTTTTTACTACCAAGTATTTCATTAACGAAACCATAATGGGTAAGGTAGAGGGCAAAATTGAATCTGTAATAAATAAAAAGAAGAAATTTCCATTATTTGTAAGTTACGATAGGCAAATGCTTTTCGAAAATTTAGTACAAGGCGTAAATTATAATGGTGGAATTATGGTACGTGGAAATATGTTTGTAGGAATAGGAAGTAAAGATCAACGTGCAGAAATGACATTTAAATCAAATAATACAAACTCACCTATTTTAATTTCATCTAGCAAAATATTATTTACACCTAAAGCTTTTTTCGCTCAAAAATGTGGAATTGATATTCCTGTTAAAGAATATTCAATATCGCATCCTGAAGTAAATGTTAAATATAATATAAAAGACAGCAAATTAACTGCAAAAAAAGGAACCTCAAATTTAGCTAAATTATCATACTATAATTCGTTTAGTTATCTTGATATGGATATTGAAATATTAACGTGGCATTTAGGTGCCGATGAATTTGCATTTTCAACATCGCCTTACAATAACTTACCATATATTTCATCGAGATATTACGAACAGGATATTTATCGTAAATTTCAAGGAATGAACTCCGTTAATCCTTTAGACAAATTACGTAATATGATAATTAGCTACGATGGAATGGATTATTATTCTATTGAAACTGTAGCTGATTTTATGGAAATGCCAAAAAACTATGCTTTGCATTTGTTAAAAGATTTGGCAGGTTTAGGTTATGCAAAAGTTGAATATGATTTAGATAGAGTAAGTTTTAACGAGAGATTTAATTATTTAATTGATGCTAGTAGAGGTAATGTTGATTTTGATGTATTAGCTTTTCATTCGGAAGAAGGTAAAGCTACTAATGGAAAAATTAACTTAAATACTGGAAAACTAACTTTATTAGGTGTACATCAAATTAATGTTTCAAACGAAAAAGCAGTATCACTATTTCCTCAAGATAGCGTGTCAATTACCAAAAACTTAGACTTTAAATTTGATGGAATTATTAGAGTTAAAGATTATGAATTTCATGGTACCGATTATAGTTTTAACTATGATGACTATAAAATAGACATGAATGGTAACCAACGTATGGAATTTTATACTCGACGAATAGATAGAAACACTCAAAAAACACTGGTTTATAAGGTATTTAACCCAATTGACTCAATACGTGGGCAATTGTTAATTGATGTGCCAACAAATAAATCGGGTAAAATTAAAAACCACCAATATCCTATATTTAATAACACACGAGAAGCTTATGTTTTTTATGATAGAAGTGAAATTAAAGACTCGGTATATGGAAGAGATGATTTATATGTTAAGTTAAATCCATTTGAGCTAGATTCGTTAAACACAGTATCGTCTGACGATATTGCACTTTCGGGAATGGTACACACAAGTGTTTTTCCTGATTTTGAATACGAATTGGCTGTACAACCCGATTTCTCGCTTGGTTTTGTCTACGAAACTGACGATGTTGGATTATCACTTTATAATAAAGCCCAATACCGAGATGTAATTATCTTAAATATGAAAGGTTTAAATGGATTGGGTAGAGTACGTTACCATCCATCAATTATAAATTCAGGAGATATATTATTTTATCCAGATTCTTTAATATCAATTGCCGACGAATTTGAACTTACTAAAGTTGATAACGATAAAATGAGTATTCCTAATGTTTTATCGGAAGATATAAATGTGGCATGGACTATAAATAACGATTCGATGGTTGCAACAAGCGTACAAAAACCTTTTTACATGTACGATAAAGCAATTGAATATAAAGGTGAACTTATATTAAAAAGTAATAAGTTATTAGGTAACGGTGTTGTAGATTTTGAAACTGCTGGAATAAAAAGTGATGAATTTAATTTTACATCGGATGAATTAGAATCAGAAAAACTTGACTTTGGATTAAGAGATAATAAAAAAGCTAAAGTAGAATTTGATATAAAAGGTGCGTATGGAAAAATTGATTTAACAACAAGACAGGGACATTTTTTACTTAAAGAAAAAGATGCTTCTGTTACGTTTATTGAAAATAACTACATGGCATATATTAATGATATAAAGTGGGATATTGACAATAAAGTAATTAATCTTAAAAGTACTGATAAAAGTAAAATACCATGGTTTATTTCATTAGATCCATCTCAGGATTCGTTACGATTTAGAGCAAAATCGGCAACATATAACCTTGTAACAAATGAACTTATAGTTGCTGATTTAGCAGGTATTGAAGTAGCAGATGCATTTGTTTATCCATCAACTCCAACCATGAGTATTACAGGAAATGGTGTGATGGAAAAATTTGATGACGCAAAATTAATAATAGGTGTTGGTAAAGGATTGTATCAGCATACATTAACTAAAGCATCGGTAAATATTACATCATCAAAAGAGTATAAAGCATCGGCAGAATACCAATACATAGATATTGATAAAATAAAACATCCAATTATTTTAGATGATATATCTGTGGGTAAGGACAGTATATCAATAGCAAAAGGAACCATACCAGAATTAGAAAATTTTATGCTTAACCCATATTTTGGATTTAGCGGAAATGTTGAAATAACTGGTAATTCTCCATATTTAAAACTTAATGGAGAAGCCGAAATTCAGAATTATTGCGAAAGTATAAATACAAGTAAATTTCCTATAAATGATTTTATAAATTCGGATAAGGTAATATTGAAAGTAGATAAAAATAACCCGTATTTTAAAGATATTTTTACAGGTTTTTATACTGTTGATAATGTTATACAACCAGCATTTTTAACAAGAGATAAAACTTATAATAAAACCAAATTTGCTTCAGCAACAGGTATTGTAACATTTAATGATAAAGAAGCTTGCTACGAAGTTAAAGCTGGAAAAGATTCTATTAGTGGAGTAGAACTAGATATGGTTAGTTATTATAACGATGAATGTAGAGTAAAATCGAAAGGAAATATTGTTTTTAATAGTAAGGGAAAAACAGTTTCTATAAAATCGTATGGTACTGTTGATTTTGATATGAATACCGATGAAATTAAAGCCAATTTGGTTTTGGGTATGAATTTTAAGCTAGATAGGTTAATTATGAGAACAATAACAGAACGAATTAAAATTGAACTTTCGGAAGGTGTTATTGAACAAAACTCAGAACTACAAAATTATGCTTTTTCAAGATTACAAAATAAAATAATAAATAAAACAACAGTTTCGAAGGGGGGATTTTTTAAAACAGATATTCCTGAAGAATTAGATTTTACAATTTTATTAACTGATTTAGAAATGCAATGGGATATGGAAGATGATTGTTTTGTATCGTCAGACAAAATATCAATTCATAACTTTAATGGTGTAGAATTAAAGAAAATATTTAATGGTAAAGTTGTTATTAGAAAAGGAAAAGTTGACGATGAAATAACTATATATTTTATAAATGAACGTGGTAGATATTATTACTTAAGGTATCGAAATGATGTTGTAAGCTTTTACTCTAATCAAAAAGATATAATGTCACGATTTGATGAATTATCATCTGAAAAAAGATCATACGAAATTAACGGTGCAAAATATATGTATAAAAAAGAATCGGAAGAAGTAGTAGAAGAATTTATTGATTTTTACATGTAAAAATCAATAATAATATTTTATTAAAAGCCACAAGAAATCATAATTCTTGTGGCTTTTCTTTTTTGATTAATGTTGCTTACCTTTGCAACTACTAAAAAAAAATAAGAATATGCAGGAGGCACCACGATTATCGGAATGGTTACCAATTACCAAAAAAGAAATGAAGCTCAGAGGTTGGGAAGAATTGGATGTTATTATTGTTACAGGCGATGCCTATATTGATCATCCATCTTTCGGAGCGGCTGTTATTGGTAGAATTATTGAATCGGAAGGTTTTAGAGTTGGTATAATTCCACAACCAAATTGGAGAGATGCCGATAAACACGAGTTTATGAAATTTGGTGCACCAAAATTATTTTTTGGAGTTACTGCCGGAAATATGGATTCGATGGTGAACCATTATACTGCAAATAAACGTTTACGATCAAACGACGCTTATACTCCTGGTGGAGAATCGGGATATAGACCCGATAATGCAACTATAACTTATTCTAATATTTTAAAAGATATTTATCCTGATGTTCCGGTGTTAATTGGAGGTGTTGAAGCATCGTTACGTAGGGTTACTCATTACGATTATTGGGCTGATAAATTAATGCCTTCGATATTAAAAGATAGTAATGCCGATATGCTAATGTACGGAATGGGCGAACAGCCTTTAAGAGAAATATTACGTTTATTAAAACGTGGTGTTCCTTTTAATTCGTTAAAAACAATAAATCAAACGGCTGTTTTAATTGGTGCAGAACAAAATATTCCTAAAAATAAAAGTGTAGAAGATGTTGAATTATTTTCGCACGAAGTATGTTTGAAAGACAAATTAAAATTTGCGCAGAATTTTAAAACTGTTGAAATTGAATCGAACAGAATGAAAGCTCGTAGAGTTCTTCAGAATATAGGAGATGAAACATTGATTATAAATCCACCTTTCAAAACAATGAAAGAGAAGGAAATTGATGCTTCGTTTGATTTACCATATACAAGATTGCCTCACCCAAAATATAAAAAGCGTGGAGATATTCCAGCTTTCGAAATGATAAAATTTTCGATAAATATGCACCGTGGTTGTTTTGGAGGTTGTAGTTTTTGTACAATTTCGGCACATCAAGGAAAATTTATTGCATCTAGAAGTGAAAAGTCAATTTTAAAAGAAGTTGATGTAATGACTAATATGCAAGATTTTAAAGGATATATTTCTGACATTGGAGGGCCATCGGCAAACATGTATAAAATGAAAGGTAAAGATCTTTCGATATGTGAAAACTGTAAAACACCATCTTGTATTCATCCTGTAGTTTGTAAAAACTTAGATACATCTCATGCTTCTTTAACTGAAATTTACAAGAAAATTGATAATCATCCTGATGTAAAAAAAGCATTTATTGGTAGTGGTATTCGTTATGATTTATTGGTTAAAGAACACAATAAAAATGCAGATGAAAAAGATATTAACGCATATTTAAAACAAGTATTAACTCATCATGTTTCGGGTAGATTAAAAGTTGCACCAGAACATACATCTGATAATACTTTAAAAATGATGCGTAAACCATCGTTTAGTAATTTTAAAAAGTTTACTGAAAAATTCAATAAAATTAATAAAGAGGAAAAACTTAATCTGCAGTTAATACCATATTTCATCTCGTCTCATCCCGAATCGAAATTAGAAGATATGGCAAACTTGGCTGTCGAAACAAAAGATTTAGGTTTTAAACTCGAGCAAGTTCAGGATTTTACACCAACACCAATGACGGTTGCAACTGTTGCATATTATTCGGGATATCATCCTTATACTTTAAAGCCAGTTTTTGTGCCGAAAAGTAAAGAAGAAAAACTAAATCAACATAGATTTTTCTTTTGGTATAAACCTGAAAATACGGGTTGGATAAAAACTAAATTAAAAGACAATCCTGAATTACTAAAAAAACTAATGAAGTAAAATATTAATAGTTAATTATATAATACTTATTAATTAATTTTTATAAAGGTGTTCATTACTAAAAGCCACATTACTTTAAATAAACAAAACCAATTATAATGAAAATAGTATCATGGAATGTAAACGGAATAAGAGCCGTTGCTAAAAAGAATTTTTTTGAGGATTTTAAAGAAATGGATGCCGATATACTTTGTTTACAAGAAACAAAGGCACAGGATAATCAGGTTGCTGAAGTTTTAGAAAAATTAGATGGTTATACTTTTTATTCAAATTCGGCTGTAAAAAAAGGATATTCGGGTACTGCAATTATTAGTAAAACTGAGCCTATATTAATTATTAAAGGAATTGGTATTGAAGAGCACGATAATGAAGGGCGAGTTTTAACTGCCGAATACGATAATTTTTATTTAGTAAATGTTTATGTTCCGAATTCTAAAAGCGATTTATCTCGTTTAGATTACAGAACAGAGTGGGACGCAGAATTTTTAAAATTTCTGAAAAATTTAGAAGAAAAAAAAGAAATTGTTGTTTGCGGAGATTTTAACGTAGCACATACAAATATTGATCTTGCACGTCCAAAACCAAATTATAATAAATCGGCAGGATTTACTCAGAAAGAAATTGATGGAATGGATAATTTTACTGAAGCAGGTTTAAAAGATACTTTCCGTTATTTATATCCTGATGCTACCGAAAAATATACATGGTGGAGTTATAGAGGTGGAGCAAGAACAAGAAATGTAGGTTGGAGAATTGATTATTTTTTGGCAAGTGAAACTATTTTGTCAAAATTAAAAGATGCTACAATTTATGCCGATGTACTTGGTTCTGATCATTGTCCGGTAGGAGTGGAGTGGTAATAATAACAACAAGACGTTATTACTTTTACAAAGTATAATGATTCTACATAAAAAAAGTATGCGGTAAAATCACCTTGTACTTTTTTATATAGAATCATTATGTTTTAAATATGTTATTTCAGTTTCAAAGCAAAATAATCAACATAACCATTTGGCTTAACAATTTCAACTAAAACAGCTTTGTCTTGATTTTTAAGAATATCAATAATATCTTTTTCGTTATTAATCCATTTATTTTGAATTCGTAAAATGATATAACCATTTTTCATACCAGCATTTTTCAAAGCTCCATCCTTTATGTTTTTAACAATAACTCCGCCTCTTATTCCTAAACTATATTTCTGAGTTTCGGTTAATGGAATAAAATCGGCATTTAATATTGATGAAATATCTTTTTCAACATATTTATTTAGTTCTGTAGTTCCTGCTGAATTACAAAGTTTTACATTAAATAATTTAGTTTTATTTTCTCTGTAAACAAAAGCATCAACAATATCTCCTGGACGTTTCGATGCTAAATATCCACGTAAATCGGCAAACGAATTTATTTGCTTATTATTTATTTTGTAAATAATATCTCCTTTTTGCAAACCACTATTTTCGGCAAAACCTTTATTCGATAAACCCGATATATAAATTCCTTCTGTTCTGTCAATATCTAGTTTATTGGCAACCTCGCTATTAAGTTCCATAATATTTATACCTAAATAAGCTCGTTGCACAATTCCATATTCAATAATATCCTCAACAACTTTTTTAACAATATTTGATGGAACTGCAAAAGAATATCCTTCGAAAGAACCAGTATGAGTAGATATAGCAGTATTAATTCCTATTAATTCTCCATTAGTATTTACCAAAGCACCACCACTATTTCCAGGATTAACAACAGCATCGGTTTGTATAAAAGATTCAATACCCGATTCTCCTAAAAGCTGAATATCTCTGCCAATTGCACTAATAATTCCGGCAGTTACGGTTGAAGTTAAATTAAATGGATTTCCAACAGCCAATACCCATTCTCCGAGTTTAATATTATCAGAGTTAGACAAAGTTATATATGGCAAATCCTCAGCATCAATTTTCAACAGAGCAATATCAGTTTTTTCATCAGTACCAACTATTGTGGCATTGTATGTTTTTTTGTTATTCAAAATAACTTTTAATGCTTCCGATTTATCTATAACATGATTATTTGTTACAATATAACCATCGGCAGTAATTATTACACCCGAACCACTACCAATAACTGGTTTATTATTTTGGTTATTTTTACCTCCCCAATAAAAATTAGAATATGGATTTTTAGATTGCTTACTACTTTTTATTAAGCTTTTTACGTGCACAACCGAATTTACAGTTGATTGTGCCGATTTAGTAAAATCAGTTGAATTATTAAGAGTAGGAGTATTGCTTACAAAAGTTGAAGGTGAAATTGCATGAGTTTCAAAACTATTTATGTTATTCGTGTTATTGTAAGTATTTAAAAAATAATATGTAGCTCCAGCCGACGATATTGATAAAATAACTGTCAGTAATGATTTTTTTAACAACATATATTTAAGTTTATAGATTTATAATTTAGCACACCCTTTGAATATAATATTCTATTGGAACTCTAAATTCTACAATTATTATCTAAAACGAAAACAAATTAACAGTTTTTAACTAAATAAACATCAGTGTTATTATAAATTAAGGTTCTGCTATTATTTTACTTATTATAATAATTTTTTCAATTCAGTTTCCATAGCAACAACTTTACGTTGCAGTTTTTTTACAGCAATTTCTAAATTACTATCATTATTATTGTCGAATAAATTTGTATTTATATAACTAATTACTTGCCAAATTTCTAAAACATCCGAATATTTTACAAAAATAGGTTCTTGCAACACGTTTACCGATTCGGCAATAAAACCACTTTTCATATTTTCGGTATAAACCTGTTTCACTTCAATTCCGTTTAATTCTGTAACAATAATATAAAGTTCCGAATCATTAATTTTAGTCCAATCTAAAAGGTATTCTCCAATTACAAATAAATTTTTATTATTGTTAACTATTGCACAACTACTAAACTCAAACATTCTGTAATGTTTACTTTCTTCTAAAAAAGGAAGTTTAATAAGAGGTAAGCCACTAATAAAATTAAAATCATCATATTTTATAATATATTCAATAAAATTATTGGCACTAACTAATTCTCCATTAGTTTTATAATTAGTTGAATTATTAGTTACTAATGTTCGTAATTTATTTCCATAAATATCAAAACTATTACTATCCTGAGCCTTATTTAAATTTTGTTCCGAAAACGTATTCAAATCCTTTTTCAATAAAGTATCAACCGATATTTTATAATAATCCGAAATATTTATAAGAACATTATGAGGAGGCTGAACAAAGCTATTTTCGTAGCCATTTAATGTAGATCGAGTTAAACCTATTTTTTTAGATGAAGCATCCTGAGAAATCCCCTCTCTTTTACGGAGTAATTTTATATTCTGAGAAAATATTGACATTTAACTTTTTTGTTTATAATTAATATAAATAAAAAAAGCAACTACTAAAAATTATAGAAGTTGCTTTTTTATATAAGATATAATATTGTAATAAAAAATAATTTTAGTTAAATGGCAACAAATACATAATTGAATAATTAAATGCAAAAGCTATACCATCTTTCCGAAAACCAAAACCGGGTATATATAAATTTTTAAAACCTTCGGGAGCATAATCGGTAATTAAAAAATTAACACCTGCCGAACCACCAATATAAAGGTTTTTAAGAGTTTCAACTTTCATAGTTAATCTAACATTTAACCAATGTGCCGATGCATCCTGCTCATCGAGTGTTCCTTTATAAGGCTGATTTAACCAATAACCGTTTTCAATAATAAAATTATTTACAGTTTGAGTAAATTTAGAATATCCATATCTAACACCAAGTGCAAACATATCGTTTCTGCCTTCTTTATAACCAAGTGTATTTTTATCAAATCCAATTGCTGAAAAATTTCCTTCCGATGTATAATCGAAAGTAGTGGAGTAAACATGATTTTTTACATACCCAAAATCTCCAGCAACAAACCACTCTTTATATACACGAGCATCGATATTACCCTCGTACGAAATATAATTTTTATTGAATAATGTTTTAATAGGTCCGCTAATATCAACACCTAATCTAATTCCATATTTATAAGGAATTGTATCTAAAACAACAGTCTCTTCGGGCTTAACAATTTTTAAATCTGTTGAATTATTATCTTCTTCTTGAGCATATCCCAACATACTAACTAATAGCAAGGCAGGTATTAATAAAACCTTACTTAAGGAATATTTTAAGGTGTTGTTCAGTATCATATTCAATATTTTGAGATAAAATTTCAGCAGAACTTATTTTGTTATTACTGTGTATAATAGAAATGTTATGAAATGTTGTTTTAAATCCACAGTTTACTCCAACAAAATCTCGTTTTCGGGTGTACGAAATTGAAACAGTATCAATAACATCTTCGAATTTAAAAACATAATTAATTTTATCTCTATCAACATCAAATATTAAAGAGATAAGTTTTTCTTGATCAGCTTGAACCAAATTAGGATATAAATACTCTATATTTTCTTCATTCTTTGATATAATACCTGTATTATCTTTAACCCCGTAAATTACTAAATTGTTAGGGGGCTGAATACTTATTTCATTATCATATTTATCGAATGATGAAAATCCGGTCATTAATTTTGGAGTAACCGGTTCGGAGCATAATCCTATAGAATCGCACGAACTAAATAGTGCAACTGTAAAAACGGATGATATTAGGATGAGTTTTTTAATCATATTCAAAAGTATGAAAATTTGGTCATTCAATAATAAATAGATATTATTTTTTAAGCAAATTCATCAAAAATATTTGGCAATAAAAAATTCCATATCAATAAATATTATTGATTGATATTTAATACTTGAATTTAAGATTCTATTCAACAAAAAAATGCTTGACTTTGCATAAAGCAAAAACAAGCATTTTTTGTATTCTGAAAATAAATAGGAGTGGAGTGTACTAATTAACGGAAATTAAATTAATATCAAAAACCAATACCGAACCTCCTGGTAAAGAATTTCTATCGTAATAACCATATCCTAATTTGGCAGGAATTAATAAAGTTCCTTTTCCTCCTTCTTTAAAATAAGTAATTCCTTCGGTCCAACCTTTTATAACTTTATCAAGATTAAACGAAATTTCAGAACCTTCATCAAAAGTTTCTCCATTTAAATAATAACCTTTATAATCAACAGTTACATTAGAGAAACTACTTGGTTCCGAACCAGTACCTTCTTCTGAAATTACGTAATACAAACCTGTTTTACTCTTTTTTGCAGTAAGATTATTTTTTTCGATATACTGTAAAATATCAGCTTCGTTTTTTTCGTCGTATCCTTCAGGAGTTTTTTTAACTTCAATTAATTTAATATCGAAAGCTAAAACCGAACCTCCCGGAATGCTATGAAAATCTTTATATCCGTAACCAAGTTTTGCAGGTACAAATAAAGTTCCTTCTCCACCTTCGTTAAAATAAGGAATTCCTTCGGTCCAACCTTTTATAACATGCTGAAGACTGAAAGTTGATCTTGCATTTTCGTCAAAAACCTTTCCATCTAAAAAATATCCTTTGTAGTTAACTACAACTTCCGACGACTTACTTGGTTTTTTACCTTCTCCTTCTTTATCAATAACGTAAAACAAACCCGATTCGGACTCTATTGCATCAAGATTTTTTTTAGCAATATATTTTTCAATATCACTTTTGTTTTCAGAATCGTACTCGGCATCATCTTTTTGGCAAGACGAAAAAACTGTTACTATTGCAAATATTGCAAAAAATTTATTCATTAAAATGGTTTTATTGAGTGGTTGTTTTTGTGTGTTAATTTTAAACTAATAAATGTGCAATTATCAATTAAAATACATAATTGATAATTGCACATTTATTAACTTATTTGGTTTATAATTGCTATTACAAAATTATTTATAGACATTAAAAAATTAACTATTTACAGTTAAAATTACATTACCTATTAATTATCGTTTTTCTAAAAGCACTACATTTTCAACATGGTGTGTTTGTGGAAACATATCAACAGGTTGTATGCGTGTAACTTTATACATTTCGTCCATTAAAGCTAAATCTCGGGCTTGTGTAGCCGAATTACAACTAACATAAACAATTTTTGGAGCACCAATTTCTAATATTTTTGCCACAACATTTTTATGCATTCCATCTCTTGGAGGGTCGGTAATAATAATATCAGGCATACCGTTTTCGTTAATAAATGCATCGTTGAAAACATCTTTCATATCTCCTGCATAAAAAACAGTATTATCAATTCCGTTATTTTCTGCATTTATTTTAGCATCAGCAATAGCGTCAGGCACAGCTTCAACACCAACAACTTTTTTGGCTTTTTTAGCAACAAACTGAGCAATTGTTCCGGTACCAGTATATAAATCGTAAACAATTTCGTTACCAGTTAAACCAGCAAAATCTCTTGTTATTTTATATAATTCGTATGCTTGTTTCGAGTTTGTTTGATAGAATGATTTTGGTCCAATTTTAAATCTCAAACCTTCCATTTCTTCAAAAATATGATCCTGACCTTTATACGAAATAATATCTAAATCGTAAATAGAATCGTTTCCTTTTGAATTGATAGTGTACATCAACGCAGTAATATTAGGAAACTTTTCAGCTAAATTATTCAGTACAGCTTCTCGTTGTTCAACATCCTCACGAGCAAATTGAATAACAACCATTATATCTCCGGTTGATGAAGTACGAACCATCATAGTACGTAAAAAACCTGTTTGCTTATAAGGGTTAAAGAAATCGTAACCATTTTCTTCGGCAAACTTTTTAGTTTCTAAACGAATATCGTTTGATGGATCTTCTTGAAGGTAACAGCTTTTAACGTCTAAAATTTTATCCCAACGTCCCGGAATATGAAAACCACAAGCATTACGATCGTTAATTTCATCTCCACCCTGAATTTCCTCTAAAGTCATCCAACGGGTATCAGAAAAAGAAAATTCCATTTTGTTACGGTAAAAATATTGTTCTGCCGATCCTAAAATAGGAGTAATTTCAGGCAACTCAATATGTCCAATACGTGTAATATTATTAATTACTTCGTTTTGTTTGTATTCGAGCTGATATTTGTAATCCATATTTTGCCACTTACAACCACCACAAGTTCCAAAATGTTCACATTTTGGTTCGGTACGTTTATCAGAATAAGTATGAATTTCTACCGGAGTTGCCTCGTAATAAGCCTTACGTTTTTTGGTAACTCGTGCATCAATAACATCTCCCGGAATTGCTCCGGTTACAAAAACAACACGTCCATCTTCGGCATGTCCAACAGCTTTACCTTTTGCACCAGCATCGGTAAGTGTTAAATTTTCTAAAACCTGATTTTTATCTCTTCTTCTTCCCATATCCTTATTTTTTGTTGAAAGCCACTAATTATAAATAATTAAACAACTAACAACATATATTTTATACTAAATCTAAGCTTTTATAAAACAGCTTATAATTATATTATTCTAATGTTTTTTATTTAGAATCAATATACCTTATATCTGACTTTTTAAAATTGTAGCTTTTAAAACCATCAATTCGTTTTCGGCTAAAAGCACAATTTCTTCTTCTAATTCGTTTAATTCTTTAATTAATTTCCAATATACGTTTGCCGATGCAATATCGTTTTGAGTGGTAAAATACAAACACATAATAGAGTAGTAGTTAACCACTTCTAGTATATGAAACTCCTTACGGTTTGGCAATAAAGTTGGTAAATCTAACTTGTTATTAAAAACCTCAAGCACTTTATGGCTCATACCTTCTTGCAACAAAGTTTGTGCGTACGATATTTGTCCGAATAAATAATCTGGAAACTTAATAAAACCACTTTTTGTAGTTTCATCGGCTTCGGTAATATTATTTAGTTTTATATATGTATTTGTTAAATAACTATATAATTGCGGATTATTTGGATGAAGTTTAATAGCGTTTTTAAAATACTCAATATGTTTATTACTTGGTTTATCAAGCATATCAAGAAACTGCTCTCTTACTTCTGTTTTAATTTCTGTATTTTCGAAAAAATCATTTTCTTTAATAGGTTCTTTCGAAATTTTCAGTTTTTTAACATCTAAATTATCAATATTAATTAAGTCACTAATTTCCTCATCAATAAAATGAGAATTGTACATGAAATCAATTACTTGCAAGGTAATTTTTTCTGTAACTTTCATTTCTCCATTTTCAAAAGCTTGCCAATCGGCTTCAGTCCAATTTTCTACATTTTTTCCATTATCTGGTTCTGAATTTTCAGGCAAATCGAAAATATGATTGTGCGAATGGTCATGATGATGATGATCGTCTTCTTCGGCTTCTAAATCTTCAATATTTATAACCTTAAAACTATCAGCACCAACATTTTTTGTAAGCTGAGATATTAATTCCTTTTTTTCATTACCTACCGAAACAATAACCAATGGCATATTATCATCTCCAAATTCAATATTAAATTCTTCATCGGCATGGTAGCTAATAGGCTCTAATAAAAACTGAGTAGTATCAAAATTTACATGAGGTTTTAACTTAAATTCTTTAGCAAACTCAAAAGACCCCCAAATAAGTTCGTGGGCTAAATCGTAAGCACATTCTACTAAATTTTGTTCTTTAGTATAATGTTCAATTAATTTGTTATATGATTCCGATTCAAGATTAAACTCAAAAAAAGTATTAACAATTCCTTCAGCCAATAAATCAATTTGAAATAAAGCATGAGTAATATTTCCATCTTTATGCTTACGCGATATAATAATTGTAGCAATACCTGCACTGCTCCAATTATCGCTTATATAAGCTTTTTCTAATTCCAGATTTCGTGCCTTTGTAGTAATGTATTTTTCAGGACTTAATACCTTTTGCTCTTTACTCATAAATTACCTTTTTAGAGTTGAATTTTTTAGATTCATAATTTCTGCAAAAGTACAAAAAAATATAGTGCTGTTTTAATGTTTATTTTAAATAGAAATTTACTGTTTTTTTTAGTAAAACTTAATTAGTGGTTGGCTATAATAGCTACTATTATATTTTTAAACATTATTTAATGCTAAGTTCTCATGAATTATAGTTATTAAAAAGTAAGCTACTTGCAAGCTTATAATTAAATTTAAGTACCTAATAACAAATATATAAAAATGATTAAAATCACCTTTTATGATGTTTATTCTATTGAAATTAGCTGTTATTATAAAAAGAATGATTGCTCAAGTTACACACTGTAAATAATAAAGTAGTAGTTAGGCTAAACAGAGAAGATAATAGTTGGTAATAATAAAAAAGTAAAAAATATAATTATGGATTTAGATAGAAGAGATATCATTAAAATTATTGCAACACCAAGAAGAATTGATAAAAGGTATAGTATTAATTTAAGAGGTGTTA
>JAGLDK010000006.1 GCA_023145615.1 Ichthyobacteriaceae bacterium
TTTAGGTGGTGAAATGAAAAATTTTGCATTAGAATTTACGGGAGACACTACAACTGTTATAATGCAAGCTGACGATCATTTAAACGCTTTAAATGGAGCAAAAGATTATACTATAGAATTTTGGGCTTTTATACCAGAAACTATTGCAAAAAATGATGTTTTAATAAAAAGAAAAAATCAGTTTGCTGTTACTATGTATAAAAATAATGCAGATGCAGGTGTAATTAGAAGAGTTTACTTTACACACTATGGTGATACTTCAGATAAATTCCGTAATACAACTGATGATGTGGTTAATTTAGGAGAGTGGAATCATTTTGCATTTATTAGTAATTCTACAACCGATGTGCTTACTATTTATGTTAATGGAATTGCAGTAAATGATGTTGATTCTCCTGCTGATGCATTAGCTACTCCTACAGCTGGAGATAATGATGAATTTGTAATTGGATTTGATGGAGTTACTGAAGATACTGGTACAAATGCTATTTTTGATAATTTAAAAATGTCAACAGTTGCAAGAAATATCGAAGATTTAAGTACTTCTCATGTTGAATGTCCTATAAGTGTTGATGATGATACAAAGGTATTTATCAACTTTGATAAAGGCGAAGGTGTTGAGGTTATAAACCAAATAAACCAAGCTAAGGGATTGATATATTCTGCCAATCCAAAGTGGATTGAAATGAATACATCTCCTTTTTAGTAGATAATTTATAATTTTAGGTAGCTGTTGTTATGCTTTAAGCAGTTACCTAATTATTAATTCGATATAATAATATATAACTATGAGAATAATCAAAAATATGAAATTTTATAAAGTATTAGTAATGCTATTGCTTATTCTTAATAGTATATCTATTTCAGCTCAAACTTATGAGCCGTTATTAACCGATGTTTGGGGTGGAGTTAATTGTAGAGATAATGCAGGAAAGCTTGTTAATACTACTAATTATTATACTCCTAATCATTGTTCGGCAGGTTGTGTGGCAATATCATTATCGCAAATACTTAATTATTACGAATGGCCTAAAACAGGTACAGGTAGTAATGTTTATAGTGATAAATATAGTGGAGCGTTAAAACGTCATGCAGCATTTTTTGATGGTGTAGAATACGATTATGCCAATATGCTTAACGAGTATATGGGAAAACCTTCAACAGTGGTGGAACAAAAAGCTGTTGGAGAATTAGCTTATCATGCTGCTACTGCTGTGCAAATGAATTTCGAGCCAAAAGGTTCAACGTCAAATGTTAATAAAATACCATTTGTAATTGAAAATTTCTTTCGTTTTTCGGGTCATTATGAATCTAAAACTTATTCTAATTTTTGGATAAGAATGAGGGAGAATATTATATCTGGAAATCCAGTGCAGTTAGCTATTGAAGCTAGTAGAACAGGAGATGGACATGCACTTGTAGTTGATGGATATAGAAAAACAGATGGTAAATATCATTTAAATTGGGGTTGGTTCAATAATAAAAGTATAAACGGTTGGTACGATATTGAAAATTGGACTGATGCATCTTCAGGATATAATAGAATAGTAGGAGCTATGTTTGATATGTATCCAGTGCCACAAATTTCATCTGTAAAAAGCACCAACGGAATAAGTGATATTACTGTTAGTTGGATTACAAGTGAGTTTGTAACAAATAGCGAATATACTCTTGAACAAAAAGCCGACGGTGGAATTTGGGAAGAAGTAGCTAGTGGAATTACGGATAAATCATATACCATTAATAATGCTACGGCTAGTGTATATCAGTTTAGAGTTAAGGCAAAAACTAATGGATATTATTATAATAATTCGTGGTCGGCACCTGAAGTATTTGCTTTAAAAGGTGGATATAACGGATATGTTAGTACTGGTGGTAAACAGGTTGGATTTGCACGTCAAACACCCAATAATGATTTAAATTTCACAGGAGAATATACCTTCGAAACGTGGTTGAATGTTGATGAAATTAGTAGTAATGGAGATATTATATTAGAGCAATATGGCGTTTTTGCAATGGAAGTAAACAATGTTACATCTGCTTTATATACTATTAATTTTATTGCTAATAGTGGGGCTAAATTGTCGGCTACTAATTTAAAAATAGGTAAGTGGATACATATTGCTGTTTCTCGTAATAGTAATGAAACAAAAATGTTTATTAATGGGCATATAATTGATTCGAATACAGGTTCCGCATTTGCTTTATTGAGTAGTAATAACAATTTATATATAGCTAATAAATATAGAAATTCAACTAATATATCAAAGATAGAGGCCGATTTTGATCAATTACGTATATCAAGTATTGCTAGATATACGGATGATTTTACGCCAAGTAATACCGAACATTTCGTAGTTGATAAAAATACAATTACATACCTGACATTCCAAAATGTACATGGTATTAGGTTTAAAGATTCTGCACACAAACTTAGTTTTATGCTTCTTAATAATGCAAATTCAATGTATTGGGAATATGAGCAAACAGCAAAAAAACTTGAAGATGTTGTATATGAATTAAATATTGATGTTATAAAGATAAAACCTTCTTTGTTGGTGTATCCAAACCCTGTAAAAGTTAATAGTTTTATTGAATTGCATATTACAGATAAAAATGGTGTTGATATTTCAGAACTTAAATTTCAATTTTTTGATGTATCAGGAAAGCAGGTTAATTTAGAAAGTATGAATGTTAACTCAGTTAATGAGTTTAAAATAAAACCAAGTAATGTTTCTTCGGGTATTTATTATTTAAAAATAAATGGAAGTGATTTTACTATTACCAAAAAAATAATAATAAAGTAACTATTAATAATAATTTTAAAAATACACAACTAACCACTATATTAATTAATTATTAAAAACTAATAAATTAAATTATGAAAAAAAATTTACTATTTGTAGCTATTATGCTACTTGGAATGCAAACAATGTTTGCACAGGAAAACTATGTTACATTAGATGGTGACACTCAAAATTTTTACGCAAGTAATGGGAATGATGATTTTGATGTTTTGATAGATGATTATACTTACGAAATAATGGTAAGAGTAGATGACGGAGCGGTTATAAATGACGAGCCTTTAAGTAGTTCGGCTATAATGTTACAAAAGTATAATTTCGGAATATTTTTGATGAAAGATGCTGATTCGGATTTTGCAATAAAGTACGTAGCTTTTAATCCTTCTGACGATCATGATATGGATGTAGAAACTTTAGATATTCCATGGTTTGTTGATGGAAGTATGACAACGGAATCATCGGCTGTTAATTTAAAATATGGTAAATGGTTTCATGTTGCTATAACACGTTCGTCGGCCGATAATACTGCAAAGTTATTTGTTAATGGAAAAATGATTTCATCTAGTACCGATGATATTTGGAAGTTTGTTACAACTCCAGGAGCTCCAAATTTTGGATATAGATATGCAAAACCTTCAGCAAATTATTTAAAAGGATCGTTAGATGAGGTTAGAGTTTCGAAAGTAGCTAGATATTCTGAAGATTTTAAAATTAATAGATTAGATAAATATCCTACAGCTGATGAAAATGATATTTTAATTCTTCACCTTGATGGAGGAGAAGGTACTACTACAGCAGTTCAGGAAGGAACAGGTAGTTATGTTACAACAGGTGGAACAAAGAGTGTAAACTTAAAAAATATTACATGGGAATCTACAATGTTTACAGAAGATGATATTTTAGCTTTAGCAACTAATAGTATAGCTAAATTTGTAGTTTATCCAAATCCTGCTGTAAATAACAAAGTTAGTGTTCAAGCTCAGTTGGGAGAAGCAATTAATAAAGTTGAAGTGTTAAATATGGTAGGAAAAACAGTTAAGGTAATTGAGGTTTCTAAAAAACATGAAGTATCGGTTGCTCTTGATGGTTTATCTTCAGGTATTTATTTTGTAAAAGTTACTTCTAACAAAGGAGTAGGTGTTAAAAAAATTATAATATAATTTTAATAAAAGTAAGTAAAGGGTAATAAGTATAATTCTCATTAATAGTAGCATTTACATTTAATAGAATTGTAGGTGTTACCCTTAATTAAATAACTCTTAATTGTATCGTATTGGATTTAAAATAAACCGTTAGTACTATTATATTGAAGTTGAAATAAAGGTATAACTCTTATAATTTGTTGTACTGTTTCCTTTTAATAGAAACATATTAATTTTAACTACACCATAAATAAAATCAAATACGTATTAAAACAAAAACAGGTTCAACTAAAGTTTAGTTGAACCTGTTTTTGTTTATTTAAATGAGGAATATATTATTTAATAAAACCTGCTCTTCGTGCTAGTGCATTAGCCGAAGGTTCTGCACCTCTAAATCTTTTATAAAGAGTCATAGGATGTTCAGTACCACCTTTAGTAAGTATATTGTTTTTAAATTTATCGGCGGTAGTTTTGTCAAAAATTCCATTTTCCTTGAAGGCTTCAAAAGCGTCGGCATCTAAAACTTCGGCCCATTTGTAACCGTAGTAACCCGATGCGTAACCTCCAGCAAATAAATGACCGAATTGGCTACTCATTATATTGTTTTCGAAAAAAGGCAATATATCAGTTTTTGCCATCGAAGTTTTTTCAAATTCTTCAATACTTTCTAATTCTGTAATATTTTCTGAATTTAGAGTATGCCAATTCATATCTAAAAATCCAAAACTTAATTGGCGTACTGTTGCGTAACCCTCGTTGAATGTTGAACTTTCCTTAATTTTATCAATTAGTTCGGTAGGTATAACTTCTCCTGTTTTGTAGTGTTTAGCAAAAAGTTTTAAAGCCTCTGGTTCGCTAACCCAATTTTCTAGAATCTGAGAAGGTAACTCAACAAAATCTCTATAAACACTTGTGCCCGATAAGCTTGAATATTTAGTGTTTGCAAGCATTCCGTGCAAACCGTGTCCGAATTCGTGGAACATAGTTTCAACTTCTCTAAAAGTTAGTAACGACGGTTTTGTATTGCTAGGAGGTGTAAAGTTGCAAATATTTATAATATGCGGACGAATATTAACTCCATTTTTAATTTGCTGATTTCTTAAAGCATTCATCCAAGCACCACCACGTTTACCAGCTCTCGGAAAATAATCGGTATAAAACAAGGCAACATGTTTTCCATCGGCATCGGTAACATCAAAAGTTTTAACATCTTTATGCCAAGTAGGTATGTTTTTTATTTCCTTAAAATTAAGATCAAAAAGTTTATGTGCTATTTCAAACATTCCGTTCTGAACTTGATTTAATTCGAAATAAGGCTTTAAATCATCATCATTTATATTGAATTTTTCTTTCTTCAATTTTTCAGAATAATAAGCCCAATCCCATTTCTGAAGTTCAAAATCAGCACCTTCATTTTTCATGAAAGCTTCAACTTCTGTTTTTTCTTTAATTGCAACAGGTTTTGCCTTTACTAAAAGTTCGTTTAAAAATGTGTAAATCTGATTTGAAGTATTAGCCATTTGATTTGTTAAAACAAAATCAGAATAAGTTTTATACCCTAAAATATTGGCTTTTTCTAATCGTAATTTAACAATGTTTTTTACATTTTCTCGGTTGTCGTGGCTGTTGCCATTGTTACCCTGAGCCATATATTCTTTTACCATTTTCTCTCTCAACTCTCTATTGTTGGCATAAGTTGTAACTGCAACAAAACTTGGAGCGTGTAGGGTAAGTACCCACGAATTTGATAATTTTTTTTCTTCGGCAGTTTTTTTAGCCTGAGCAATTATTTCTTCCGATAATCCCGAAAGCTCATCAATAGATTTTACTTCAATGAAATTTTCGTTAGTTTCTGCCAATAAATTTTCTCCGAAAGAAATTGAAAGTTCCGATAGTTTTTTATTTAACTCACGAAGTTTGTTTTTATCATCAGCATTTAATAAAGCACCGTTATTAGCATACTGTTTATACGTTTCGTTTAATAAAGTAGTTTGCTCAATATTTAGTTTAAGCTCATCTTTTTTATCAAAAACAAATTTTATTTTTTCGAAAAGCTTTTCGTTAAGCAAAATATTATTGTAAAATTCAGTCATTAAAGGCGATGCTTCTCTTTGTATTGTCTGAATTTCATCGTTAGTTTCTGCCGAATTTAAATGACCTAATAGGGTAGAGGTACGGTTAAGTAAACTACCTGCATTATCTAAGGCAACAATTGTGTTTTTAAAATCGGCTTCCGATTTATTATTTACAATTTCTTCAATTTCTTTTTCTCCTTGTTTTATCGCTTCTTTTATTGCAGGTAAAAAATCAGAGTTTTTAATTTTATCGAAAGGTGCAGAACCAAAGTCGTTATTAAATTCTTCAAGTAAAGGATTCATATTGCTATTTTCTTTTTTGTTAGAATTGCAAGAGTTCATACCTATTGCAATTATTAATATAAATACAGTGTGGGTAAGGGTTTTGTTAAATGTCATTTCATATTAGTTTATTATGCAAACATAATGAACTAATATGATTTTAAAGTTACTGCCAATAAAATTAACTTTATTTTTTTTATTATGATTTATAATAAAAAAAAACAGTTTATACGTTATTTACAGTATAAACTGTTTTGTATAATATTGTATTGAAATACAAACTAAAATAGCCACTAAAAGTTATATAATTGTTTGTTAAAATTTATCAACTAACCACAATTACACAACTAGCTGTTAATAACTATTTTATCTTAAGTTTATTCTTAGTTTTTTTATCAATAGCATCTTTATGTAGCATAACCGAAATAGTTTTTAGCTTAAAATATGCTTCCGACATGTATATATAACCATCGTTTCCACGATTTTCGGTACCCCACGAATTTTTTACTTTAAAATATTTAGTGCCATTTTTATCCTCTAGCATTCCTGTAATATGCATTAAATGATCGTCGGTAGTGTTTAAATTATTGAACTCTGCTTGACGAAAATTTTCTGTAATTTTCATTTCTTCAACAGGTTTATCAGTAAGCATTTTTGATATTTCATTATTGCTTAAATCCTTTAAATCTGCCTTCGGAATAATTGCCATTCCATCTGTCGACGAAAATGTTTTTTCAGAAACATCGGCATCAATAGCAACGGTGTATCCTTTATTTAAAGCATCAATAACCAAACTTTGTAAATCGTTAATTGGCATATTGTAATATGCTCCATTTGCCCAATTATCAGGAATATCTAAAATAGGAGTAGAGTAGTATGGATATTTATTGAAAGATGTAATTTCAACATAATTACTTGCATCAATACCTAAGGCATCTCTTAGTTTAATAGGAGTGTAGTTTTTTCCTTCAAACTTAATGTTTTTCGGAATGTTACCCATGTATGCGTTAAGTACAGCTTCGAAACCATTAAGCCAAACCGTTGATAATTCTCCGCCTTTCTTTTTATTTACTGCCACTAAATAAGCCTCTAAAATTGTGGCTAATTCGGCATGATCGTATCTGTTTTTGTCAACAATTTTAGCTGAATAAAAATCTTCGGTTACAATTCCGTAATCTGCAATTACTTTCATAACATCATGATTTAAACTTCCCTCGCTAAACTGAGCCTTACCTTGTCGGCCAATAAAGTTTTTAGCTTTTTCGGGATAAACCATTCTTACGTTATACATTTCCGATAAGTCAACGCTTTTACCTTTTATTCTTAAAATTTCAGATTCAATAAAAGATGTAGTTGAAAAACTCCAGCACGATCCTGTTCTGCCTTGAGATTTTACTTCAGTAGCATCTAAATCAATTACCGATTTAAAACCATAATTTTGTGCGTTAGCAGTGTTTAACGATGCTGATAATAAAAGGGCGTAGAATATATTTTTCTTCATTAGTGTATGTTTTATTTTTTACAAATTTATTTAAAAATTAATAAATAGTATTGTTTGTTTCAGGTAGATATATTGTAATTAAAAAAATGTATAACAAAACGTAATTTATTGAAATGCTATAGTTTTAGTTATGTTGTTTTTGTTCGATTTGTATTTAAATATGAAAGTGAAATTATGGTATGTGTATTTTTACTAAAATATATATCTGAAATTAATTTTATATTATAGATGATTTTATATTTTTGCGTGCAAATACCGAGTTATTGCTTTATTGCTGATTTTGGTATAATTAAAATATTGAAAAACAAAACACAATCATAATGAGTAATACACTATTTGATAAGGTTTGGGATTCGCACGTTGTGCGTCATGTAGAAGATGGTCCGGATGTAGTATTTATCGATCGTCATTTGGTACACGAAGTAACTAGCCCGGTTGCATTTTTAGGAATGAAATCAAGAGGTATTGAAGTTGCTTATCCTGAAAGAACTTTTGCGGTTGCCGATCATAACACTCCTACTATTAATCAGCATTTGCCGGTTACTAATATCGAGTCGAAAAATCAGCTTGAAGCTCTTGAGCAAAATACTAAGGATTTTGGTATTAGCCATTGGGGACTTGGACACTCTAAGAACGGTGTAGTACACGTTGTAGCTCCAGAAAACGGAGTTATTGTACCTGGTGCAACTGTTGTTTGTGGAGATTCGCATACTTCTACTCATGGTGCTTTCGGAGCTGTTGCTTTCGGAATTGGTACTTCAGAGGTAGAGATGGTTTTGGCTTCTCAAAACATCATGCAATCAAAGCCTAAAAAAATGCGCATCAATATTAACGGAGAACTTGGTAAAGGGGTTCTTCCTAAAGATGTTGCTTTATATATCATTTCTAAACTTTCAACATCGGGTGCTACGGGTTATTTTGTAGAGTATGCTGGAGATGTGTTTGAGAAAATGACAATGGAAGGACGTATGACTGTTTGTAACCTTTCTATTGAAATGGGTGCACGTGGTGGTATGATTGCTCCAGATAAAACTACATTTGATTATGTAGAAGGACGTGAGTTTGCTCCAAAAGGAGAGGCTTGGGTAAAGGCAATGGAGTATTGGAAAACTTTAAAAACTGATGAGGATGCTAAATTCGATTCGGAATTTACTTTTTCTGCATCAGATATTGAGCCAATGATTACTTATGGTACTAACCCAGGAATGGGAGTTGGAATTACTAGCGATGTGCCAGAAGTTGAAGATACAAAAGAAGGAAAAGATACTTTCAAGAAATCTCTTGAATATATGCAGTTTCAAGAAGGTGAATCGATTATTGGTAAAAAAATTGATTACGTATTTTTAGGATCTTGTACTAACGGACGTATTGAAGATTTTCGTGTGTTTGCTGAGGCTATTAAAGGAAAGAAAAAAGCTGATCATGTAACAGCTTGGTTAGTTCCTGGTTCTCATATTGTAGAGGCACAGATTAAAGAAGAAGGTTTGTTAGATATTATTAACGAAGCTGGATTTGAATTACGTCAGCCTGGATGTTCGGCATGTTTGGCAATGAACGAAGATAAAATACCAGCAGGTAAATTATCAGTTAGTACATCAAATAGAAACTTCGAAGGACGTCAAGGACCAGGATCTCGTACAATGTTAGCATCTCCTTTAGTTGCAGCATTAGCGGCGGTAAATGGTGTGGTAACCGATCCTCGTAAAGCGTAGTTTTAGTAGTTTTGCAACGCACTGTAGGGTTTAAGCAATATGCTTTGTGCCTATCAGTATTTATGAAATATAGTTTTTAGGCTGTATAGTTTTCGGCATAAAACACAAAAAATATGTGTTTTAAAAAGTATTAGTGTAAAAGCTTAATATTTATAACACACAACATAAAGTAATTATTATGGCATACGATAAATTTGTAGTGTTAAAAAGTAGCGCATATCCGTTACCTATTGATAACGTAGATACCGATCAGTTAATTCCTGCTCGATTTTTAAAGGCTACTGAAAGAAAAGGATTTGGAGATAACTTATTCAGAGATTGGAGATACGATACTGAAGGTACACCAAACGCCGATTTTGTTTTAAATAACAATAAATATTCAGGACAGATACTTGTTGGAGGTAAAAACTTCGGGTCAGGATCGTCGAGAGAGCACGCTGCTTGGGCGGTTTACGATTTTGGTTTTCGTTGTGTAATTTCTTCGGAATTTGCAGATATTTTTAAGAATAACTGTTTAAATGTTGGAGTATTACCTGTGCAGGTTTCAGAAGAATTTGTGGCTAAAATATTTGCTGCAATTGAGGCTGATGCTAAAGCAGAAATTAAGGTTGATCTTCCTAATCAAACTGTAACTATTGTTGAGTCGGGAGAGTCTGACACTTTTACTATCAATGGATATAAAAAGAACAATATGCTTAATGGATTTGATGATATTGACTATTTACAAAGCATGAAAGAAGAGGTTAAAGAATTTGCTGCAAAGCAATTATTTTAATCATATAAGTTTATAACCTTTAGTTGTATTAATGTAATTGGGTGTTTTATCTTTTTTACATCAGTTGCAGTTAAAGGTTGTATAAAAAAATAAGTTTTTTTATTGTCGGATAGTGTTGTGTTTAGCTAGAAGTTTTTAGCTAACTGTTCAGCTAACTGCTAATGGCCCAAACAAAATGACGAAAAGAAAGATTGAAATAATGGATACAACTCTCCGAGATGGGGAGCAAACCAGCGGAGTGTCTTTTTCTACAGTAGAAAAACTAACTATAGCAAAATTATTGCTTGATGAGCTTAAAGTTGATCGTATTGAGATTGCTTCAACACGAGTTTCGGAAGGTGAGTATCAATCTGTAAAAAGTGTTACTGATTGGGCTATAAAAAGCGGACAGATAGATAAAATTGAAGTTCTTTCTTTTGTAGATAAAGGTTTGTCGATTGATTGGATGGTTGAAACTGGAGCTAAGGTTCAGAATCTTTTAACTAAAGGATCGTTAAATCATTTAAAATATCAGCTTAAAAAAACACCAGAACAGCATTTTAGTAACATTGCTGATGTTTTAAAATTGGCTGAAGAAAACGGTATAAAAACAAATGTTTATTTAGAAGATTGGAGTAATGGGATGAAAAATTCTCCCGAATATGTATTTCAATTTATAGATTTTCTTTCTACTAAAAATATTGAAAGAGTTATGCTTCCTGATACTTTAGGAGTGTTAACTCCTAAACTTACCAGAGAGTATTTAGCTGATATTTGTGCAAAGTATCCTAATATGCGTTTCGATTTTCACGCACATAACGATTATGATTTGGCTGTTGCCAACGTAATGGAAGCTATTTACGAAGGAGCAACCGGAATTCATCTTACCTTAAATGGTATGGGAGAAAGAGCCGGAAATGCACCTTTAGCAAGTGTTGTTGCTGTTATTAACGATCATATTAAGGATGTTGAAATTTCGGTAGATGAAAAATCTCTTTATAAAGTTAGTAGACTTGTTGAGTCGTTTTCTGGTTTCAGAATACCAGTTAATAAGCCAGTTTTAGGAGAGAATGTTTTTACTCAAACAGCAGGAATTCATGCCGATGGAGATAGTAAACACAATCTTTATTTTAATGAATTAATGCCTGAACGTTTCGATAGAAAACGACAGTATGCACTTGGTAAGACTTCGGGAAAAGCAAATATTCAGAAAAATTTAGAAGAACTTGGTCTTCATTTAAGCGATGAAGATGTGGTAAAGGTTACAAAACGAATTATTGAGCTTGGAGATAAAAAAGAAGTAGTTACTCAAGACGATTTGCCTTACATTATTAGCGATGTACTTAAAAGTAATTTGTACACCGAAAATATTAAGATAAATTCATATGTGTTAACTCACTCAAAAGGGCTTCGTCCATCAACAACAATTTCAGTAAGTATTAAAGGAGATGTTTTTGAAGAGAATGCTCAAGGAGACGGACAGTTCGATGCCTTTATTAATGCGTTGAAAAAGGTATATAGTAATAAAAAAATGGAATTACCAATGCTTACCGATTATGTGGTACGTATTCCAAATGGTTCGGCATCCGATGCCTTATGTGAAACGGTAATTACTTGGGAAAATAATGGAAAAGTATTTAAAACAAGAGGCTTAGATTCTGATCAAACTGTTTCGGCAATTGTGGCTACTCAAAAAATGCTTAACATAATTTAATAGAATATAAAAATATACATCAGGTTTGTATTTGATGCATAAAATAAATAAAACAATGAAATTAAATATTGCACTTTTAGCCGGAGACGGAATTGGACCAGAAATAATAGCACAAGCTGTAAGAGTTTGTGATGCGATTGCTACAAAATATAATCACGAAATTAATTATACTGAAGCATTAACAGGTGCTGCTGCAATTGATGCAGTAGGAGAGCCTTACCCTGATTCTACACACGAAGTTTGTATGGCTGCCGATGCTGTATTGTTTGGAGCTATTGGCTTACCAAAGTACGACAACGATCCTTCTGCAAAAGTTCGTCCAGAGCAGGGTTTACTTAAAATGCGTCAGAAATTAGGTTTGTTTGCAAATGTACGTCCTACATTTACATTCCCTTCTTTAATTGATAAGTCGCCATTAAAAAGAGAGCGTATTGAAGGTACTGATTTAGTATTTTTACGTGAGCTTACAGGTGGTGCTTACTTTGGAGAAAGAGGTAGAAAAGACAATGGTAACACTGCATACGATACAATGATTTATACTCGTATGGAGGTAACTCGTATTGCAAAAGTTGCTTTCGAAACTGCAATGCAGCGTAGAAAAAGACTTTGTTTAGTTGACAAGGCAAACGTACTTGAATCTTCAAGACTTTGGAGAGAAACTGTACAGGCAATGGAAAAAGATTATCCAGAGGTTGAGGTTGCTTATGAGTTGGTTGATGCTGTTGCAATGCGTTTAGTACAGTGGCCAAACCAATATGATGTATTGGTAACTGAAAACTTATTTGGTGATATTTTAACTGATGAGGCTTCTGTTATTGCAGGATCAATGGGATTAATGCCATCTGCATCAAAAGGAGAGCATACTGACTTATACGAACCAATTCACGGATCGTATCCACAAGCAGCCGGAAAAGATATTGCAAATCCATTAGCAACTATTCTTTCTGCAGCAATGATGTTAGAAGATACTTTTAAACTTAAAGACGAAGCTAAAGATATTCGTGATGTTGTAAACAAGTCTCTTGAAGAAGGAATTGTGACTGAAGATTTAGCTGTAAAAGGATCGAAAGCTTATAAAATGAGTGAAGTAGGTGACTGGTTAGTTGCTAATATTTAATCATAAAACTTATTATGTTTTTAGTCTGTATTTGAAACAGTTTTTGTTTTGGATACAGACATTTTTTTTACACTTTTGGGGTGTAATTATAATATATAAAACATTTTTTACGGTTAATGAATATTTATTTCAATATTGTTTTATTAATATTATAAAGTGTAAGCACTTGATAGCTAATAAAGTAGTTTTATGTATGTAGATGTAAGTAATTGCAAACACAAAATAAGTGCATAAAAACATAAATAGATGTTTGTGTATAACGTAAAAAATTATATATTTGCAACGGCAAGTCCCATACGACTAGCTCCTATTTAATCCCCCAGGACGGGAACGTAGCAAGGGTAGATAGTTGTAGCAGTGCGATATGGGTAGCTTGCCTTTTTTTACGCCTAAACTTTTCTGAATAGTTTCTTATTCAATTTTATATTTCCTTATTTTAGTACCTTTTTATTTCGTTGTGTATTTTATTTGTTTGATTGTTTTGTTCAATAATATCATTGAATTTATTTAGCGATTCTTTGTTTTTTGTTGAAGAAGTTGTTTTTAAAATCATGTGTTTTTCTTCATCGGTAAGGTGCCACGAAAGAGATATTTTTTCTTCTTTTTCGAATAAATAAAACTTCATTATTTCTACATCTATACCAAAGTTAGATATAGCATATTCTTTAATCTGACTATGGCTAAATCCTTGCATGTTCGAAAAGCTATTCATTACCCCACCAATAGGAGTAACCAAAGTGTTAAAAAAGTTTGGTTTTACTGATGTAATTTCGCTATGCGATGGTCTATCTGCTTTAATTTGCAACATTACTATACCCGATGTGTTTTCTTTTATCCAATCTTTATAAGTATTTATATATCTTATAGTAAGTTCAATTCCCAAATTATCTCGTACCCCAGCATCAATTAACGATGTACGTGGTATTGTTGGTAGCTCGGGTAGTGGACTTATATATGGAAATGTAGCACTAACTCTTAATGCCGACATAAAACGTGTGTTTTCGGCTTTTTGTTTTTTAAAAAAACGACTGTATTCAACAGCATCGTAATCTTTAATAGTTCGTACTTGTTTGTCCGATATTTCGTTATGAGATAAATAAGAAATAGGCAATGGAGATATCAATAATTTTCTACCATCATTTATAATTGTTGGAGAAAATATCATCATAGGAATTTCGCTATTAACCTCGGGTTGATATAAATCTTTTATTGGAAATTCTAAAATAGAATCGATGTTGGCAATAAATTCGTTCTCTAAAATTGTGCCTCTATCCTTTATATATTCAATATTATTGTATTTGAATTTTTTAAATGGAAAAAATAAATCGTTTACTAAGTAAGTAAATAGTATAGGGTTTAAAACATCTTTACCTAATTTATTATAATATTTATGGAAGTTTTCAGTAGTTTCAACAGTTCCATATTCTTTGTATAATTGACGGTAGTATGCAGCACCAAGCATTCCGCCCGAAGCACCAGTAATTAAATGAGTGTTTTTTAAAAGGTTAAATCCGCATGTTGAATCTAATTTATTAAGCATACTAAAAGTCCACATTGCCGATCGTTGTCCACCGCCGCTTGTGTTTATAAATAATAATTTTGGTTTTGAGTTTTTATCTGTTGAGTTTTTTAGTTTCCATTTTTGTAAAGTTTTCAATCCTAAATCGTAATCGTGTTTATTTATCGAATCGTTGTTTATGGCATTAAAACTATCAATATCGTAATTAGATTTAACAGTATATTCAAGACCGTAAATTCTACTTTGGTTGTTTTCTAAAAAATAACTTGATACATGATTTATACCAACAAATAAAAGAGTTGTTACAATAAAAGTCCATCTTCTGAACCAAGTTTCAATTACACCAAGTATCATTATATATAACGAAAAAGTAAAAAGAACTGTAACAGCAGCAGGTATTCTTAAGTATATTGAATCGGAAAATACTCCTAATAATATCATAAAAAGGAATATAGAAATCATAAATAAACCTGCGTTATTGTGGTGTTTTTGTATAACACTCAATAACATGTCTTCTTGGTAGTGTTGTGTGTCTCTAACAAGTCTTATTTCGAAAGGATTTTTTAAATAGTATTTTACTGATATTTCTTTTTTAGCAATGTTATCCGATTTTTTTATAAGCACATCAAGTGGCTTGTCCATTGTTTTTTTAATAGACTCTCCAAAAAGTTCAAGTACGTTTTTGTTTGTTGAGAAAAAATAGGTAAATATTAAAGAAGTAATTGTTACCGATCCTAATAAAAATCCTGTTGAAAGTAGTATGAAATCTTTAAAAACAACACCTGTTTCAACCTCGTTCATAAAACTATATAAACTGAACTCGTATATAATAAATGTAGCAAATGGAAATGCCGAATTGTTAATGGCAAACTTTAAAAGTGGTTTGTTTAAAGTTGCCAAAAAAGGAAATGAGTTACTTAAATAAACATACGATGTTACGTGAAATGCCATTGAGAATAGTCCAAATCCTACACCAAGTGCAAAAAACGACCAAAAACTAGATTCTCCAAAATATTCAGGTGCCAAAAATACATGGCGTAGCCCGTACGAATTTCCTAAATCTCCGGTTATAAATCCAATAATAATAAACCAAAAAATAAGCAGAAACACATTAGTACGTAACTGAGTAAGTAAAAGTTTTACAGGAAAAAAACTTTGTAAAATTGTGTATGTTTCTTTTATGTAGTTCAATTGGGTTTAGTTTTTTTGGTTGTTATAATATATGTATTTAAAATGGAATATATATTATGTTGATGTGATTTTAATTTTAATCATGTATTTTGTTAAGTATGTGGTTGTGTGTTTGTTGGGTTTTTATGAGTTGTTTACTTTTACTATATGGTGTTATGTTTTATCTATTGTAAAAATACTAAAAATTAAGTGTTTTACTGTTGGTTAACTATACAGTTTATTTATTGAATTGTAATTTTATATAGTTGAGTTATATTAATTTTTTAGTTAAAAACTATTATACATAATATAATACATACTGTATTGATTAATAGTATTATAGCTGAAATTTTATTTTAATTTAAAGTGATTAATTGATTGGTTGTAGTTTGTTTTATTCGGTTTGTAATACAAATAATATAGATTATATATCATGAATAGTTCTTATCATAAAAATTTGTCATAATATATAATGTTGATTACATTCGTACTCGTAATTAAAAATAGAAAGTTAAAATTATACTAAATGAAAAAGATATTTGTACTAGGATTGTTGGTTCTTATTTCTCATACAACTTTTGCTGTTGATGATGCAAGAGCTTGGAAGAAGGAAAGCACATTAGATAAGCAGTTTAACGTATTTAAAAGTAATTTAAATTCATGGAAAGGTTTTTTATCAGTTAAAGAACCACAGTTAAATGAGTTTTATAAAGTTGTTGGCGATTCTATTTCGAAACTAGAAGGAGTTGTTTCGAAAACAAATGTTGAAAATGCAAAATTAAAATCTACAATTGATGGTTTAAACGAAAATTTATCATCAACAAAAACTAAACTTGATGAAAGTTTGTTGTTAGAAGATAGTTTTTCTACAATGGGTATTAGTTTATTGAAAGATACTTTTGCTAGTGTAATGTATTTTATTGCACTTGCTTTATTATTAACAGTAGGTGTGTTATTTTACTTGTTTAAAAAGAGTCACAGAATTACAAAAGATGCTAAAGAAAAGTATGTTGATCTTGAAAAAGAATTTGATGCACACAAGAAGAATAATTTAGAGCGTTATACTAAATTGAATAGAGAATTACACGATGCTAAAATGAAATTAGGAGCTTTATAACATTTAAAAATTTGCAAAATTAAGTTAAGTGCTTACTTTTTGCTTTATATATAAAAAACCACATAATTGTATTTTACAATTATGTGGTTTTTTTGTGGGTATAACTTGTATAATGTAGTGTTTGTAGTGTATTTTGGTTTTTGTTTTATTTGCTTGTATTGTTAGAGTTTAAGAGTTGTATTATTAGTGCTTTTTATAATAAAAATGTATTATTGTTTTATAAAACAAACAAACTTTTATGAATAAAAAATTACTAAACGGACTGTTATTATTTTTGTTAATTACTGCATCTGGGCAAGTTAAGTCTCAGGTATCAAAAATAGAAAAAGGAGCTCATCAGCTCTATGCCGAAGAAATGAAATATGAAGAATCGGTTTCGTATTCTAAAAAAAATAATGAGAACAGTTATGAAGCAATAATATCATTATCCGAATCAAAAAACACATCGAACTTAAGTAAGGTTGTAATGGGTTTTTTAACTGATGGAGAATATAATTATCGTGATGCCCACAAACATATGCAGTACGATTTGTTATCTCATGTTGCTGTATTCGATTTTAAAGTGCAGAAAAACGGTAGTTTAGATGCACCACGCAATTGGCCTTGGACTGATGTTATTAACGGAGCACACTCTGCTGGTGCTAAGGTTATTATGACAGTAACAAATTTTGATCTTGAAGGTGCTGATGGTGATGAAGATTTAAGTGTTATTATGAAAAACACATCGCAAAGAAGTGCTCTTTTTTGGAATATTAAAAAAACTATTTCTGATAGTAAAATTGATGGAGTTAATATTGATTTCGAAGCTTTTAAACCAGAAGATAGAGGTGATGTTATAAATGATTTTTTGTTTGAGTTAAGTACTTATCTACATAATAGTAATCCTGATTTAGAAATATCTTTTTCGGGTCCTGCAGTAAATTGGAGTGGATGGGATTTTGCAAGTATGGTTGATGCTGTAGATTATTTGTTTATAATGGCTTACGATTATAATAAGAATAAAAGTGCAATTGCTGATGCTGTATCTCCTTTATATGCTTACGACGATAATTACCCAAGATATGTTGATGATACTGTAGTAAATGATTATGCTGCAGCTGTAAATAAAAGCCCTGAAAAAGTTATTTTAGGGGTTCCTTATTACGGAGTTAAATGGAAAACTACTAGTAGTAATATTAATTCAACGATAATAAAAGGAAGCTTTGAGCAATGGGGTGTAACTAAAGATTTTTTGTCTACAAGATATAAAGATGATATTGTTAATATGACCGCAAAAGGTCGTTTGTTTGATGATAAATCGAGAACTCCTTGGTATAGATGGCAAGAAAATAGTAGTTGGTATCAAGTATATACCGATGATGCTGAAAGTTTAGGAGAAAAATACGATTATGCAATATCTAAAAATCTTGGAGGTATAGGTATTTGGGCATTAAATTTTGATGGAGAACGTACTGAATTATGGGATTTAATTGATGAGAAATTTAGTGAATGTATAGTTTATAGTGGAGGAAATTACTGTGGAGTAAAAGGAAGAAAATCGGATGTTGAGTATTTAAATTATGTACGTGTTGGTTTAGATGGTGATACTGGTGTTTTAGCTCACAGATCTGGAGATGATAGTGGATATTATGATTATTCGGCAGATGAAACTCTAAATTGGATAGTAAACGGAGGAGATTTGGTTAAAGTTTTAACATATAAATCTAATTTATCTACTGTAAAACCAAATGTATATTATAAAGTATGGGTTGATTATAATAAAAATAATATTTTTGATGATGTTGAAAATGTTATTGATTATTCAGGTGTTTCTGGTGGTTGGAATTATGAAAAATTTACTGCCAGAGAAGATGTTTTTACTGGAGATTATAGATTGAGAATAATTAAAAGTACTTCTGAAATTACAAGCCCATGTGGTTGTTTTGCCGAAGGAGAAGCCGAAGATTATACTCTTAAAATAGTAAACGATTCGTATTTAAGTGATGAAATTAATAATAGTGGTTTCGAACTTAATGTTTATCCTAATCCTACAAAATCAAGTATAAAAATTAATTCGATACAAGGAAATAAGCAGATTAATATTTATAATATAGTTGGGGTTAATGTATATTATAATGTTACTGTAAACGATAATGTACAGGTTGATATGAGTACGTTTAAATCGGGTATTTACTTTGTTGAGGTAATTATTAATGATGCAAAACAAGTTGTAAAAGTTATAAAAGAGTAGGGGAGTTTTATTACTGAAAATAGAACTTTAATTTTTAAAGATTCGGTAAAATGTTTATTCATTAATAAGCATTTTACCGATTTTTTTGTTTTATATGTATATTATGATTTTGTAATTTCAGTCTTTAAAAATTCAATGTGGAATCAGTCAAAATTATTTTTTTGTTCATAATTATTAGATTTATATTCATTTATTGAAAGTGTCTTTTTTAATTTACAGTTTATAAATTTAACGCCGTAATTTAAATCTAAATTTTTAAATATAACAGGAGTTCCGTTTTTATAAAAGTCTTTAAGGAAGTGAACTTAATCTATTTGTTGCATTGTTTTATATATATTGTCTTCCTTGGTAAATTATCAATATTTTTTTGCTTCGTATCTCAAAAATAGGTGATGATTTTTTTATAGCCAAACACTTCGTAAAGTCTTTTACTTAGTGATTTGGCTTATTTTTTTATGTATTGATTTGCGGATTTAAGGTAACTACAAATAAAAATGCTTTATAATAATTACTTTAATATTGAAATTAAAGTAATTACACCTTCATTAAATTTGCTTAAAAAGATAAAATATTTCAACACACAACTACTGATTACAACATTGTTACACTAATTAATCTCAAACTCAACATAAAAAATATCAATAGATACACTTTACTACATGAGATTGTAATATTTTTATATATTTGTACAATCGATTGTATAAAAAAGATACTATGAAAAAAGTAAACTCAATATTATTATCAGTTGCCTTTGTTGCAACTTTAAGTTCTTGTGAACAAAATATGGATAATCAAAGTGTAGAAGTTTTGAATGAAAATGAAGTTTTAGTGGACAGTAGTTTTTATACACCACAAACAATGTCGAAAGAGGCACAAGAAATAGTTAGTGAATGGAATATAGTTGACAGAAATAAAAACTCTGGTTTTCCGAAGGCTGATGCTGGTGATAAAGTTTGGTCAGATCATCAGGCTAAATTCAATGAAATGGCTATGGAGTGGATTCCTGGTATAATTGAGGATTTAGGTACAACGGTTGATACTATTATGATTAATGGCGTTAGAGCTATTGATGTAAAACCTAAAAATTATAAAAAATCGGATAAGGTACTTTTATATGTACACGGAGGTGCTTATGTGGTATTTACTGCCGATGTAACTTTGGCATCTAGTGCACCATTAGCCGATTTAACTGGTTTGCGTGTTATTTCTTTGGATTATACTTTGGCTCCTCAGGCCGATTTTAAGCAAATAACCGATGAGTTTATTAAGTTTTATAAAGGAGTAATGGAAATGGGTTATAAACCCGAAAATATTTCTCTTTATGGCGATAGTGCAGGTGGAGGACTTGCCGCTGGTGGTTTGTTAAAGGCTAGAGATTTAGGTATTGATATGCCTTCGTCGTTAGTGTTATGGTCTCCTTGGACTGATATTGATGAAGTAGGAGATACTTATTCAACATTAGCTGATAATGATCCGAACTTGGTTTATAAAGGATTTTTAGACCACTGTGCTTTGGCATATGCAGGATCGAAAGACAACTTTAAAAACCCTTATGTTTCTCCGGTTTATGGCGATTTCTCGAAAGATTTTCCACCAACATTAATTCAGGTTGGAGGTAAAGAAATATTTTTGAGTAATGCTATAAGAATGCATAGAGTTTTGGATAACGAGGATATAGAAGTTAAGCTTGATGTGTACGAAGGTATGTGGCATGTTTTTCAAGGATATTATAAAGTTCCTGAGGCTCAAATAGCACTTAAAAATACTAAGAAATTTATGTTCAAACACTTTAATAAGTAGAACCTGAAACACTGAAAATATGAAAAAGTTTAAATCAATTATTGCTACATTACTATTTGCAAGTTCATTGTTATCGGCACAAGAAAAAGCTGTTTTCGAACTTGATTTTAAAAAAACTAATACAGGAGAGTTAACTAATGATCAACTTAGTGCTGAAGGCGGAAAAATACGTTGGGCTCAGTTAAATAACAATGCTAAAATTGTTGATGATGCCGAAAGAGGAAAGGTGTTATCGGTTGAATATCCTAAAGGTTCGGTAGGACCACAAACTGGAGGTTCTCAGTTTATTAAAAGTTTAGAGCCTGCAAACGAATACTATCTTGATTATTATATGAAGTTTGATGAAGGATTTGATTTTGTAAGCGGAGGGAAGCTTCCGGGACTTACAAGTGGTGGTTCAACATACACTGGAGGTAATAATCCTGATAATGGAGAAGGTTGGAGTGCTAGATATATGTGGGTTAAAAAAGGAGAAATGGTAGTTTATTTTTATTACATGGATAAGGTACACCAATATGGTGATCCTGTAAAAATGAATGTGTTTTTCGAGACCGGTAAATGGTACCGACTTACTCAGCGTATTAAGTTAAACGAGGATAATTTACCTAACGGAATTATGCAAGTTTGGGTTGACGGACAAGAGGTTATTAATAATACAAAAATACGTTACCGTTTGTGGGGTAAAGGAATGATTGATACTTTCTATTTCTCAACTTTTCACGGTGGAGCTAGTAAAGAATGGGCTCCTAATAACGATTCGTTTACTAGATTTGATAAAATTAGAGTAACTAAAACAAAACCTAATTTTTAATTAAATTTATAGGTTGTAATACAGTTATTTTGAAACAAAAAAAGGCTTAAATACTATGTGTTTAAGCCTTTTTTTGTGGGTGTATTTTATCACGTTATATCTACTTTTTTTGATATGACGAATAGTATTGGTTTCGAATGCTTTTTTAAAGTAAATTGATTTAATTCTATTATCAAATATTGATTTTCTTGTTTAAATTTGTAATCAGAAAAAAGAAATTTTATTATTTTAAGTATCAATTATTTTGTTTTTATGACGATATAAAAATTCATCTAAAAAATAAATTAATATTCAATTTTCAGTAAAGTATAAAACAAGTAAACTATACAAAATTATAATAATGAAAAAACAATCAATAGTATTGGTATTTGCGTTGCTTACATTTTTTGTAAGCTGTAATAATGGAGTTGAAAACTCTAATGCAAAATCGGATTTAAAAGTTGCCAGGATTTTTGGTAGCAGTATGGTTTTGCAACGTAATACCGAAATTCCGGTTTATGGTACTGCAAATAGTGGTAGCAAAATTCAGGTTGAATTTAATGGTGATAAAGTTGATGTTGAAACTAAGACTGATGGAAAGTGGAAAGCTAAATTGCCTGTGCAAAAGGCGGGTGGTCCTTACCAATTAACAATTTCGGCTTCCGATACTGTTGTAAAATATACTGATATTTTGGTGGGAGAAGTTTGGTTGGCATCTGGTCAATCGAATATGCATTTAGATATGAGTAGAACTTTAAACGGAAAGGAAAATGCTAAGAAAGCTGATAATACTAATATCAGAATTATGTATTTTCAACCTACTTTTCCTACCGGTGCAAATGGAGTTCATACCGACGAGGAAATAGTAAAAATTAATAACAATAAGTACTTTAACTATAAAGGTTGGAATAAAGTTGATTCGGTTTCGGTTAAAAATTTCTCGGCTGTGGCTTATTATTTTGCCGAAAAACTTCAGAAAAACCTAAATGTACCAATTGGAATAATTCATAATGCAGTACCTGGTGCACCTATTGAATCGTGGTTGAATAAGAAAATTATTGATGGCGATAAATTGATAAAAGAATATGGCGATAAGCGTTGGAGCGATACTACTGATGTGATGGTTAATATTGGAAAAAATCAGGTTAAAATTAAAAAGAGTGCCGGTTTTAAATTAGATTCTACTGCCAACTCTCATTCTTGGATGCCAGCATATAATTACACAAACGGAATAGAACCAATAAAAGATTTCGGAATAGCGGGGGTTATTTGGTATCAAGGAGAATCGAATGCCGAAGATTTTGATTTTTATCCGCATATGTTTACAAAATTAGTTGATTCGTGGAGAAAGGATTTCAACGATGATTTTCCGTTTTATTACGTCCAGCTTACTTCTCGAAATGATAGACCAACTTGGCCTGATTTCAGAAATATGCAACGTGTTACATTAAACTCAATTTCTAATTCGGGAATGGTTGTAATTTCGGATGTTGGAGATAAAAATGATACTCACGCAAAAAATAAAAAGCCAGTAGGAGAGCGTTTGGCTACTTTGGCATTAGGTAAAGATTATAATATTGGAGATAATTACGAATCGCCAATGTTTGATAAAGTTTCAGAAGCATCTAATAATTTAATAATACATTTTAAAGGTAAGTTTAAAGATTTGAAAACTTCAGATGGAAAATCTGTTTCAGGATTTGAAGTATCGGAAAATGGAGTTGATTATAAAAATGTTTCTGCTAAAATTAAAGGAAATACAATTGTTATAAAAAATAACAAAAAATCAAAATATATACGTTATGCATGGAAATCGTACACCGAAGCAAATTTGGTAAGTGGTAGCGGTTTGCCTGTTTCTACCTTTGTTAGTGAGTAGGTTATTTAAGCTTAAAAGTTGTTGCAAATGGTTAATGTATAATTAACCATTTTTTTATGTGTTGTGTTTTTTAAGATAACAAAAAAAATATGGAAGAATTTTGGGGACATAATTTTTATGTTGAAAATAATATAGAGTATACCGAAAATGCAAATGAATTTCAGCAATTAGATTTGTATTTACAGGGAGAGTATGTTGGCGAACCATTGTATATAAAAACCAAATTAGAGGTTGTGAAAACATTTGTTTTTTTTCATGGAGGAGGTTGGTCTGTTGGAGATAAAGCTAAAAGCATAAATTATTTTTTGCATTTTATACAAAAAGGTTGGCAGGTTATTAGTGTTAATTATACTTTGGCAAACGAAGGAGAAAATGTAAATGTTATACCAAAAGCGGTAGCCGATGCAATGTTGGCTTATAAGTGGATTGAAACTAATTCAGATAAATATAATATTGATTTAAATAATATTATTGTTGGTGGAGAATCGGCAGGAGGGCAGTTAGCAATGATTTCTGCCATGAAAAATTTATTGATTACTGATAGTAGTATAAAAATAAAATCGGTAGTTAATTGGTTTGGTGTTATGGATATCGAAAAGTTTTTTCTGCATATAATGGATGTTCATTTCAATAAAACTTATACTGATAAAGAGAAAGCAGAATTAGTTGATATTTCTAAAAAATATTCTCCAACTAATTTTGTCACAAAAAATACACCACCGGTTATTACCATACACGGAAACAACGATACAGTAGTACTTGTTAATCAGGCTAATAATTTTCATGCAAAGCTTAGTTCTTTAAAAGTAGATAATAAGTTGATTGTTCCTGAATTTGGTAAGCATGCAGGTTTTTCTTCAAAGCAATGGAAAAATGCGTTTAATGAAATATTTAATTTCCTGAAGTTTTAGTTTTTAATATTTTGCATTGTATCAATGTTATTTGGTTTTATTACTAATGTAGAGTATTTATTATGGTTGTTAATGCCGTTAATGTAAGTATTAATGGTATTAATTATTATTTCGAAATAAAGTATCGTTTAATTATGGTGTACTTATTACAATATTAAAGTAGTTGTTTTAGCATATTTTATATAACATTACTTGTTAAAGTTCTATTTTTTAACTTCATTTGTACAATCGATTGTATTATCAAGTAACATGTAGTATTAACTACTTGTGTTTTACATAATTAGCGTCAATTTTATAAAAGATGCAATTTAAGTATAAAGGAAGATAAAAACAAAATAAACTATATATGATTACACCAGAATCAAAAGTAAACGTAAACGGATCGGGAAAAGATATTGATCTACTTAAATATACATGGAAAGCTCAGTGGATTACTCATCCATCAGAATCGACACTTGATTATGGAGTGTTTCTTTTTCGTAATGATTTTAAGCTTGACAATGTTGTAGAGGATTTTACAATATTTGTTTCTGCCGATAACCGTTATAGACTTTTTGTTAATGGTGAAATTGTAAGTTACGGACCATCTGCAGGAGATCCATCTCACCAACGTTATGAAACAGTAAACATTGCTGATAAGTTAAAAGTTGGAGATAATGTTATAGCTGCTGAGGTTGTGAACTTTGGAGAGTACAGAAATGTTTCTCAAATGTCGTTTCAAACAGCATTTATTTTACAAGCCGATAGAGATTTAGATATTGATATAAATACAGGTAGTGCCGATTGGAAAGTGGTTAGAAATAATGCTTTTTCTCCGGTAATTATTACAAGCGAGATGATGAATGCATATTATGCTGCCGGACCTTGCGATAAAGTAGATGGAGAGGTTTATCCATGGGGTTGGAATCAACTTGATTTTAATACCGATGCTTGGTTAAAACCTAAAAGTGCTACTACTGAGTTTGCAGTAGGTAGAGGATTCCTTTATGGAGGTGCTTGGCATTTGGTGCCTCGTACTCTTCCTTTAATGGAAGAACGTGTTGAGCAGTTTGCTAATGTTGCTCGTTTAACTGGTATGAATAATGCTGATGCTTTTGTAAGCGGAAAAGGATCTACAGTAGTTCCTGCTAATTCAAAAGTTAAAATTCTTTTAGATCAAGCACATCACACCACCGGATTTCCTGAGCTTACTTATAGTAAAGGAAAAGGAAGTAATATTAAAATTACATACGCCGAAGCATTAGAAGCTAAAATTGGTGATGATGAAAAGTTATCGGATGGTAACTTAAATCTTGTTGATTTAAAAGGCGATAGAAACGATATTGAAGGTAAATCGATAGTAGGTTATTTTGATGTTTTATTGGCCGATGGTGGAGAAAATAGATTTTTTAAACCATTATCGAGAAGAACTTACCGATTTATTGAGGTAGAAATTGAAACTAAAGACGAAGATTTAGTTCTTGAAAAATATCACGGAGTTTATACAGGATATCCTTTCGAGGAAAAAGCAAAAGTAGAAACTGGCGATGCTTCTCTTGATAAAATTTGGGAAGTTTCGTGGAGAACTCTACGTAACTCTGCCGATGAAATGTACTACGATTCGTACTACGAAAATTTACAATATATAGGAGATACAAAAATTGCATCATTAATTTCTATTTACGTTTCGGGCGATGATAGATTAATGCGTAAAGCTATTCAGCAATTCGATGATTCTCGTATTCCTGAAGGTTTAACTCAAAGTCGTTATCCATCAAGTATAGTTCAAATTATACCTCCATTTTCTTTAATTTGGGTTGATATGATTTACGATTACTTTATGTATCGTAACGATCCTGAATTCTTACGTCAGTTTATTCCTGGTATGAAATCGGTTATTGAGTGGTTCTCTTCAAGAGTTGATGAAACTGGTATGCTTACCAATCTTAAGTGGTGGAATTTTACCGATTGGACTGCTGAGTTCCCTAGTGGAATACCAGCCGGTGCCGATGATGGTTATTCTGCAAGTATAGCTTTAAAACTTGTTAAGACATTGCAAAATGCACAAGAGGTTTTAAGTTATTTCAATATGAATCACGAAGTGCAGATGTATAAAACATTGGCTAATACTGTTAAAACATCGGTATTAAAAAATTGTTATGATACTGAAAAAGGACTTCTTGCTGAAACTCCAGAAAAAACTGAATTTTCTCAGCACACTAACATTTTAGCAATATTAACCGATACTTTTAAAACTGATGTTCAGGCTGATGTAATGCAAAAGATATTAGATGATAAATCTCTTTATCAGGCTACAATATATTTCAAGTTTTATACTTTCAGAGCTTTACAAAAAGTAGGTTTTGGAGATAAGTATTTCGATTTGTTAGGTTCTTGGAGAGGAATGATTGATAATGGTATGACGACTTATGGTGAAACTGATATCAACCCTCGTTCAGAGTGTCATGCTTGGAGTGCAAGTCCAAACTTTGATTTTATACATACAGTTGCAGGAATTTATCCTGGAGAGCACTCGTTTAAATCGGTAATTATTGAGCCAAACTTAGGTAAGCTTAATAAACTTGAAGTTGAATTTCCTCATCCACAAGGAATGCTTAAAGTGAAGTTTACTAAAACAGGAGGAAAAATGGACGCTCAAGTTTCAATGCCAGAAGGTGTGAAAGGTGAGTTTAAATGGAATGGAAAATCTGTTGAGTTAGTTTCAGGAGATCAAGAAGTTTCTATTGGATAGTAAAAAAAGTTATTGAATAGTTACTATCGTAAATGCCGTTACTATAATTATTAACGGTATTTACGATAATAACAATTATATAAATAAGAATAAAAATTAAACACACATACAAGATGAAATACGGAAGTTTTATAAACGAAGGTGCTGAGTATAACGTAACTGCTCCACATCCACCAAGAGATTGGTTTAATATGCTTTGGAATCCAACTTATTTAGCAAGTGTGGGTCAGAATATGAACGGTTTTTCATTGTATCAAAATGAAGCTGGTGTTTTAACTAACCTTTTTGGTAAGCAAGACGATCGTAGTCCGCAAAGAAATATTTATATCCGCGACAACGAAACAAAAGAAGTTTGGTCGGCAGCGGTAACTCCAACAGGTGTTGAGCTTGATGAATTTAACACTCAACACGGTTTAGGATATACTGTACTTAACAGTAAGAAAAACGGAATTAAAGTTTCTTTTCAAATTTTTGTTCCTCGTAAAGAAGCAGGAGAAATTTGGAGTGTTACTGTAACTAACGAGTCGGGTAGAAAACGTGATATTTCGGTATTTACTGTAGCTCCTGTTGTTTTAGACGGTGTGAATTTAACTTATGGTTATAATTCGGCAGTTGATGGTTACGACGAGAAAGAAAAACAGAGATTGTATTTCAGAAACAGATCGGTAAGTGTAATGACTCATAAGTATAGAGCATTTACTTATACTGATGTTGCTTACGATCATTTCGATATTAGTAAAGAAGTATTTTTAGGAGAAAGTAGAAACTACATGAATCCTGCTTGTATTTTAAATGGGCAGTTAAACGATAGTACTGCATCTACTGAACTTATGGTATCGGCATTACAACACAACTTAGTTCTTGAAGCAGATCAAGATCAACGTTTGAACTTTGTAATGGGTATTGTTTTCGACGAAGATGAAGCTGACGATTTTACTGCATTATATGCAAACAGCGATTTAATTGATGCTGAACTTGATATAATTAAGAAACAAAATGTTGAAAGACTTGGATTAACTACTGTTAATACTCCAGAGGCTGATTTTAACAATGTATTTAATATTTGGATAAAGCACCAGTTGTTCCTTATGGCCGATTGGGCTCGCTTTTATTTTAAAGGATACCGTGATACGCTACAGGATGCTGCAGGTATGGCAATTTTAAATCCTGATAGAGCAACAGCAATGTTGGTAAAAGCACTTGAAAACCAAAGAAATGATGGTTTTTGTCCAAGAGCATTTAGAGTTTCATCGGTAGAAGTTGCAGCAGCAGATAAGCATTATTCTGACTCTCCAAGTTGGATTAGTCATGCTACTTTTTCTATCCTTAACGAAACAGGAGATTTAACAATGCTTGATAAAGTAGTAGATTATTCTAACAAAGGAGAAGATACTATTTGGGAGCATAACTTACGTGCAATTGATTTCCTTTGGAATGATAGAGGAGAGCGTGGTTTGGCACTTATTCGTCATGGAGATTGGAACGACCTTATGGACAAAGTTGGTGCAGAAGGAAAAGGTGAAGGTGTTTGGATGAGTATTGCATTAGCAAGAGCATTAAAACTTGTTGGTAAAATTGCAGGTTGGAAAGGCGATACTTTCAGAGAAAATCAATGTGAGGAAAGATACCAAGAAATTAAGAAAAACATATTAGAGCACGGTTGGGATGAAGACCACTTTATATATGCGTTTACTGATGCTGGTAATAAAGTTGGAGATAATGCTTCGGAAGAAGGACAGGTATTTATCAACCCTCAATCGTGGGCAGTACTTGCAGGCGTAATTGATGCTGAAAAGTATGAAGAGATTATGAAAAAAGTAGAGCCAATGGTTGACACACCTGTTGGACCTGTACATAACTGGCCTCCATTTACAAAGTACAATAAAGATATTGGTTCAATTACTGGTATTCCTCAAGGTAACTTTACAAACGGAAACGTTTATTGTCATGCAGCTTCGTTTAAAATTGCAGCAGATTATGCAGCAGGAAGAAACGATAAAGCATTTAAAACATTCATGAGCATTCTTCCATCAGAAGAAAGATCGGAACCTTTTGCTCAGGCAAATAGTTATGTAGGGCCATCGGCAATACGTAAAGAGGTTAACGTATCTGATGATCCTTGGAGAACTGGAACTGTTGCTTGGAATGTATTAAACTGTTATGATAATCTTTTAGGATTTAAAAGAGAACTTAATGGAGTAGTAGTAGATCCCCAAATTCCATCGCACTGGAACAACCTTTCTTACGAAAGATCTTTCCGTGGCACTATGTTTACAGTAAATATTACAAGAGGTGATTCTCAGAAGGTAGTAGTTAATGGAGTAGAGCAGGCTGATGCATTTATTGAAGTGCCAGTTTCGGGATTGAAAGAGGCAGTTACTATCGACTTTCAAATCGGAAACTAACAATTAATTTAATATGATTACCGAATAATAAATAATGGAAATTAAAGATAACGTGTCGATTGACGGCAGAGATAGTATTGATATACAAGAGAATATATCAATAAAAGAGAAAATTGGTTTTGGATTAGGAGATACAGCATCAAACTTAGTTTGGCAGGTATTAATGATATTTCAGTTGTATTTTTATACTGATATATTTGGAATACCAGCAGCTGTTGTAGGAACAATGTTTTTAATTACCAAAATATGGGATTCAATTAACGATCCTATTATGGGAATTATTGCAGATCGTACAAATACTAAGTGGGGTAAATTCCGTCCTTATATTTTATGGTTAGCATTGCCTTTTGCCTTAGCAGGTGTATTAACTTTTACAACTCCTGACTTAAGTATGTCGGGAAAAATCATTTATGCATACGTAACTTATACGTTAATGATGATGGTTTATACTGCTATTAATATACCTTATTCATCGTTGATGGGTGTAATTTCGGCAAGTCCTAAGCAGAGATCAAGTTTTTCTCAGTATAGATTTATGCTAGCATTTTCGGGAGGTTTGTTAGTTCAAGCTTTAACGTTACCATTAGTTAATTATTTTGGAACTGATAATACAAATGTTTTTTCGGCTGAATTAAATCAGAATACAATTGAACTTACCGAAGGCGGAATTGGATCAACTAAGTTGGTTATAGATGCTGATTATGGTAATGATAGTATTGTAAGTGCTAAACATACTGTTATTGTTTACCGAGAGGAACTTAAATCGGAAATTGATACTGAAACTGATATTTTATTCTTACAAGAAGGATTTGGTACTTATACTTTTGATGCATCAAAGTATTTTAAACAAGATATATCTTCAGCAAAATTATCGGTATATGTTATAAACGAGGCTAAAGGTTTTCAAAGTACTATGATTGTATTTGGTATTATGGCTGTAATTATGTTCTTAATTACATTTTATACTACTAAAGAAAGAGTGGCGCCACCTAAGGCACAAAAAACAAATATTAAAGACGATTTTAAGGATTTAATAGGTAATGGCCCTTGGTTGTTATTGTTATTTGTTGGTGTTATAAGTTTGGCTTATGTGGCTATTCGTTACGGATCGGTAATGTATTATTTTAAGTACTATATTGGCGATACTTCAATGGCAAGTGCGTTTTTAGTATCTGGAACAATTACAACAATTATAGCAATTTCGTTTACCGAAAAACTTACTGATAAGTTTGGTAAAAAGAATGTGTTTATTGTTTCTCAAATGATAGCTGGTACTGCAACTGCATTATTTTTCTTTGTAGGTAAAACTGATATTGAACTTTTATTTGCTCTTAATATAATTGCAAGTATTGCTTCAGGTCCTCCTGCACCAATTTTGTTTGCTATGTACACTGATACTGCTAGTTATTCTGAATGGAAAAACCATCGTCGTGCTACAGGTTTAATTATGTCGGCATCAACAATGGCTCAGAAATTTGGATTTACTATTGGAGCAGCATTAGCTGGGTATATTTTAGCAATTTATGGATTTAAAGCTAATTCTACTCAAACTGATGAATCTGTAAAAGGTATTATTCTTATGATGAGTTTAATTCCTGCTGCAGGTAGTTTCCTTGTTTCTATTGTAATGAGTTTTTACAAACTCGACAATAAAACCATGGATAATATTGAAAACGAATTGAAAGAAAGAAGAGAGTTAGAAGCAACTAAATAAAGTTGATATTTAGCGAACAGGTAAACGTTGAGTAAAATCGAAAGTTTACTTGTTCGCTTTTTTTTTACAAATTTTTTTAAAATTCCATATTTCAAAAACAAAAATATTATGAATTTAAAAACAAAGGTTGTTGCTATTTCTTTGGCAGTAGTTGGTTTATCGTCGTGTGCTACCGACAATACTAAAGCTACAGATAAAGATGTGGTTAACGAACAAACGGCAAAAGAATCGAAAAACGATTTAATTAAGCGTGTATTTTCTAGAGCTGAGGTTCAGTACACAAGTTTAATAAACGAAATTGGAGATAAAACTCCGTTGTTAAATCCACGTAGTGTTAAAAAAGATGGTTCGTTAAGAATGGCTTGGCGCGAGGATTGGACTAGTGGATTTTTTCCTGGTACACTTTGGTATATGTATGAATATACTAAGGCTGATAAATGGAAGGTAAATGCCGATAAATTTACAATGGCTATTGATTCGGCTCAGTTTGTAAAATGGCACCACGATGTTGGTTTTATGGTAGAAAATTCTTTCGGAAACGGATACCGTTTAACTGGAAACGAATACTATAAACAGGCAGTTATTGATGCTGCAAAATCATTATCAACACGTTACCGTCCGGTTGCCAGAATTATACAGTCGTGGGATACTGATGCTCCTTGGATTGCAGGTAGAGGTTGGGATATGCCAGCTATTATTGATAACATGATGAACCTTAACTTAATGTATAAGGCTACAGGATATACTAAAGATAATAAGTATGCCGATATTGCAAATAATCATGCAGCTGCAACATTAAAAAACGCTTACCGCGATAACGGAAGTTGTTTTCATTTAGTTGATTACGATCACAAAACCGGAAAAGTTAGAAGTACAGTTAACTTTCAGGGTTATTCTGATCCTTCGTCTTGGGCACGTGGACAGGCTTGGGGGCTTTACGGATTTATGGAAGTTTTTAGAGAAACAGGTAATGTAGATGCTAAAAATCAGGCAATAAAAATTGCTGATTACATTATGAATACGCCAAAAATTCCTGCTGATAAAATTCCTTATTGGGATTATGATGATCCTAAAATTCCAGAATCTCCACGCGATGCTTCAGCTGCTGCTTTAGTTGCTTCAGCATTAATTGATATGAGTGAATTGGTGCCAGAAAAAAAAGCAGAATATTTAGCTTATGCCGAAGATGTTTTACGCGAACTTTCATCGGATAAATATTTGGCAAAAGAAGGTACAAACGGAGGGTTTATTTTAATGCACTCTGTTGGTAATTTCCACGAAGATAACGAAAACGATTCTCCACTAAACTATGCTGATTATTACTTTATGGAAGCATTAGTAAAATGGCAACATATTAAAGGATAACATTTATTTGGTTCTCTGATTACGGGTAATAGCCCATGGTTAGAGAGCCTTTTAAACTTTTTATTAAAGTTGTTTTATACTAACTATTAAATTTTAACTCATTATAATGTGAAAAACATAATCTGAACACACCTTAAAACAAAGTAGGGCAAAATAAATAATTTATACAAAATGAAATTTAGAAATTTACTCATGAATGTAACTGTAGGAGTCCTAATGACTTCTTGCGCACCAACATCATTTTTTCAATCATACAAAGTAAATACTGACGATTCTATTAATAAGGAAGAAAATTTAGTTTACTCAGATGATAACTGTAAAATTTCCTATAATTTATGGTCAGATGGAGGTAATATAGGTTTTGATTTTTACAATAGTTCCAATGAGAATATTTATATTGATTTAAATGAAACTTACTTAATCATTAATGGCTATGCTAATGAATATTACAAACAAAGAGAGTTTACTACTTCTTCTAGCAAAACTGCAACTGCATCTTCGTCTGCTACTGTAGCGGTAACAGGTGTAGATGTTTACAATAATGTTCAAATAAACCAAGTTAATGCTAATAATACAGCGGCTGCTACTAATGGATATGCTGTTACATTGAAAGAAAAAGCTATTATTTGTGTACCTCCTATGACATCTAAAAGAATTTCAGAATACTCAATAAACGAAACTCTTATTAGGAGCTGTGATTTATATAAATATCCCAATAAAAATAAAATTAAAACCAAGTCATATTCAAAAGAAGAAAGCCCAATTGTTTTCAGTAACAGAATATCATATAAAATAGGTGAAGAGGAAAACAAAGTAGAGAATAAATTCTATGTGTCAGAAATTACAAATTATCCAGGAGGGGAATTCTTAGAATCTAAATATAAGGAGTTTTGTGAACAAAAAAGCATGAATCCTACTTGGGGTTTCAAATATTATGATGTAGATAGATTTTATATTAAATACAATAAGTGTATGGATTCGTGGAAACACTAAGAAATTTACATCTTAAGCCCAGCATATAACAACGGTTCATAAATCATATGCGGGGTTTGGTCTAAACTTGAAAATTAATGCTTATTTATGAAGTCCGCAAAGTCAAAATTATTTATTCATAGGAAAATAAATTTAAGTAAATAATTTTGGCTTTGCTTGTGTTAAACTCGGAAGATTTGTTTTTTAAAGTGCCGCATACGCTTCATAGTCATGACATTAAATCGCCTTTTAAACTTTTTATTAAAGTTGTTTTATACTAACTATTAATAAAGTTAGTTAGAAGTACATATTTTATGTTTTAGTAGAACAATATTTACATAGTAACCTCTGTAAGGTTGCTATGTAAATATTTTTACTTCAAAAGTAAAACATACTTATTTATATCTAGCTAATTTTTATTTGAAAGAAAATCAACAATAATAATTTACCTAAATTATTAATATCATTATCATGAGTACATCTACAAAAAAAATTACTATACACGATTTAGCAAAAGTATTGAAACTTGATAGTTCAACTGTATCAAGAGCATTAAGCGATAGCCCACGAGTTGGTATAAAAACAAAAACAAGGGTAAAGGCTTTGGCTAGTAAAATGGGGTATCAACGTAATATGATTGCTTCAAATCTTAGAAGTAGTAAAACAATGACTATTGGTGTTGTGGTTCCGTTTATTTCTCGTCACGTATTTTCTCAGGTTATTGATGGAATAGAGCAAATTGCTAGTAAAAAAGGATATAGAGTTATTATATCGCAATCGTACGATAGTTTCGATATTGAAAAAAAGATACTTCAGGGTATGTTTTTAAATAGAGTAGATGGGTTGTTGATTTCTCCAAATCAAAGCGTACATACCGACGAGCATTTAAGTATATTTACCAATAATAATATTCCAGTAGTTTTATTCGATAGATATTACGAAAACTCAAAAATTCCGAAGGTTATACTTGAAGATAAACAGGCTATGTTTAATGTAACCCAACACATGATTGACCTTGGCAGAACTAATATTTTGCATATTACAGGTAATTTAAAATCTACACTTTACGGAGAACGTTTTTCGGGATATAAAGAAGCTTTAAAAACAAATAATATACCTTATAATAAAGATTTAGTAAAATCAATTGATTTATACGATGAAAAAGCAATTGAGGTATTAAAAGATGTTTTAAGTAGAGGTGAAAAAATGCCCGATGGTATTATTTGTGCCAACGATGTTACTGCTTTGGCTGTGTTGCAGTATTTAATGAAAAAAACAGATATTAAAGTTCCCGAAGATATTGCAATAACTGGTTTTTCAAACTCACCATCTTCGTTTTATATAAATGGCGGACTTACTTCGGTAAACCAATATTCGTGCGATATGGGTAAAAATGCAATTAATATGCTACTTGATTTAATTGAAGATAAAAAAGGAGATTTACCAAAAACAATTGTAATAGAATCGAATTTAGTAGTTCGTGGATCTACTGGTGGTTTGTAAATTGTAAAATTTACGGGTGTGTTTTAATTATTTTTACAGACTTGTAAGGCTCGATGAAGTTGTTATTATTATTATTATTATATAAACGTGTTTTATATTCTTGTTTTAGTGTGATGCTACTAAAATTATAACCTAAAAATCCGCAAATACAAACATCGTTTTATTTGCGGATTTTTAGTGTCATTTTTTTAATATTACCTCATGTTTTTTGATAATCTAAAAGTAAAGTACTTTCTTATTTTAGTAAAATAGTTTCGTTATTGAAATAATCAATTTGTAAAATTGATTTATGACTTTTTATTACTTTCATAACCTATAAATTATCAATGCTTTTTTTTGTCGAAACTCAAAATAATAGGTAATGTATTTATAAAGCCAAATCACCATGTAAAATTTTTTACATGGTGATTTGGCTTTTTTATGAAATTGGTTGCTGATTTAAGGTTGTGTTTTCAAGTTAATATCTCAATTTTAGCTAGGCTTTGTTTTGCATATAAGGAGTATGTAAATCAGAATGAAATTCTCGAAAAAAGCTAAACCCAAACTTGTGTGTGTTTTATTATTATAGGTTTTATTTTAGATATTTGATAAGTGGCTAAAAATAGAGTGTATAAATGCAATTTTTGAAGTTTGATTTGTGTAAAAATGACGGTGTAAAGCATTGTATAATTAGTTTTTATTTCAATATAATATAAAGATATATAATCAATAAAAAGTTAAATACCTGTAAGCTTGCACTATGTAAAAAGTTGTTTTAGTTTTTTGTATCTTTGTTAACAAATAAATATGATGAATATCACATGTAATTTATCTATGAAATAGGTTAAAAAGCTTTTTTTGATTGAAATTTTGAATTACCTTGCCAATCGATTGTATAATTAAAAACTAATTAATTTAATTCAAATAAAATGGCAGTTACGCACGAAATTAGATATAATTCACATCCTGAAGATTTTAAAGGATATGACACTACAAGATTAAGAAAAGAGTTTTTAATTCAAGATTTATTTGAAGAAGGAAACATCAAGTTGGTTTATTCTATGATAGACCGTTATATTGTTGGTGGTGCTAAACCTAAAGCTGGAGAGAAAATGTTGTTAGAGACAATTGATCCACTTAAGGCTGAATATTTTCTTGAAAGAAGAGAATTAGGTGTTATTTGTGTTGGAGGTAAAGGTAAAGTTACAGTTGATGGTACAGTGTACGACATGAACTATAAAGATGCTTTATACGTTGGACGTGGTGCAAAAGAAGTTTATTTCGAAGGAGATGATGCTTTATTTTACATTAACTCAGCACCTGCACATAAGCAATGTCCTACTAAACAAGTTACTTTAGGCGATGCTAATGTATTACATTTAGGTAGTTTAGAGACTTCGAACCACCGTGATGTTAATCAAATGTTGATTAACGGTATTGTTGAAACTTGTCAGTTACAAATGGGTATGACTGAGCTTAAGCCAGGATCGGTTTGGAACACAATGCCAGCACACACACACAGTCGTAGAATGGAGGCTTACTTCTATTTCGAAGTTCCTACTGAGCAGGCTGTTTGTCACTTTATGGGTCAACCTCAAGAAACTCGTCATATTTGGATGCAGAACCACGAGGCTGTATTATCTCCCGATTGGTCAATCCACTCTGCAGCTGGTACATCAAACTATATCTTTATTTGGGGTATGGCAGGTGAGAACCTTGACTATGCTGACATGGACATTCACAAGATTACAGATTTAAAATAAAAAGTGTTTTAGTATAGGTTTGGGTAGGTAAGTAATTATCAACCCAAACTTTGTGTAAACATTAATTAAAATAAATACAATTACAATGCATAAATTATTTGATTTAACTGGAAAAAGAGCCTTAGTTACAGGTGGAGTTCATGGTTTAGGTATGGCAATGGCTAAAGGTTTAGCTGGTGCAGGTGCCGAATTAATCATTAACAACAACGAACCTGAAATGTTAGAAAAAGCTATTGCTGAATATAAAGCAGATGGTTTTAAAGCTACTGGTTATGTTTTTGACGTAACTAACGATAAGCAAGTTGAAGAGTATATTGCAAAGATTGAAGCTGAAGTAGGACCAATTGATATTTTGGTAAATAACGCTGGTATTATTAAGCGTGTACCTATGGAAGATATGGAAACTGCTGATTTTGCTGCTGTAATTAACGTTGATTTAGTTGGGCCATTTATCGTATCAAAATACGTTGGTCGTAACATGATTAAGCGTCAAGAAGGTAAAATTATCAACATCAACTCAATGATGAGTGAGCTTGGAAGAAACACTGTATCGGCTTATGCTGCTGCAAAAGGTGGTTTAAAAATGCTTACAAAAAACATGGCTACTGAGTGGGGTAAACATAATATTCAAACTAACGGTATTGGACCTGGATACTTTGCTACAACGCAAACAGCTCCTATTCGTGTAGATGGTCACCCATTTAACGATTTCATTATTAACCGTACTCCTGCTGCACGTTGGGGAAATCCTGAAGATTTAGCTGGTTCGGCTGTATTCTTGGCTTCAAAAGCAAGTGATTTCGTTAACGGACACATTGTTTATGTTGATGGTGGTATTCTTGCAACTATTGGTAAGCCAATTGGAGAGTAATTCTCGGTAATCAATAAGCAAAAAACATTGTTTATATTATATAAAAAATCCGGCTTTTACCAACATGAAGGCCGGATTTTTTTACAACTATCTATTACCAAATAAGCCATCTTAATACTTAAAGATTATACATTTTATGAAAACCAAATTAATTTTATCAACCATCGGATTGAGTACTCTATTGTTCTCATGTGCATCAACAGAAAACACGGAAGTTAAGTCTATCAGCATTCAAAATAATATGGCTTTTGATAGAGTTGACGAACCAATTGTTTTAAATGAGTTGATTATTAAAAAAATTGTTGGAAACAATAAGGCAAAACACGTTTACTTTGAAACTGAAACAGGAGAGAAAATTCCTTTTCAGGCTGATAGTATTGACGGAAAATTGCAGTATAGTTTAGAGTGTAATTTTAAAGCAAACGAGAGTAAAGAAATTTTAGTTTTATCATCTGATAAAGAATCAACATTTAAAGCATTTACAAACGTACGTTTGGGTAGAGATGCCGATTTTGATGGAGTTTACGATGATATTAACGAGGAGGTAAGAAATCCTAAACACTTACCAGGATCGGTACCGGTTCTTTATCAAATGGAAGGAATTTCTATTGAAAATGATAAAGTTGGATACCGTACTTATTGGGACAAACGTAACGGTAAAGATATTTGGGGTAAAACTACTTCAGAAATGGTTATGGACTCGGTAGGTTTACCAAACACACCATCGTACCACGAATTAGAAGATTGGGGTATTGATGTGCTTAAAGTTGGAAACTCTTTAGGTGCTGGTGCATTAGCAATGATAAAAGATGGAGAATTAGTACGTTTAGGAGATACAAAAGTAGCATCAATGAAGGTGTTGGCTGAGGGTCCTGTGCGTGCAATTTTACAATTAAAATATACAGGTTGGGAAGTTAAAGGCGATACTTATAACCTAACTCAAACTATTACGCTTTGGAAAGGTAAATATTGGTACCAAAGTGATGTTGTACTTGAAGGAAAGAATACTAAAGATGTACAGTTAGTAACTGGTATTACAAATATCGACTTAAAAGATAAAAAATATACTAAAATTGAAGAGTCAGGAAAAACAATTATCTATACTCATGGAAATCAAACTCAAAAGCAAGATTTAATGGGGTTAGGTTTAATTGTTAATACTGCTAATTTAGATAAAATTGTGGAGGCTCCAAATGGTGGGTCTGGACGTTCAATTGATGGAAACAGTCCTATTTCTCACACTTTTTATACTGTAATGAAAAAGGGTGTTACTAACATTTCTTATAAATTTGCAACAGGTTGGGAGCGTACTGATAAAGTTTTTGAAACTTCACAAGGTTTCGAAAAAATGCTTAAAGCTGAGGTTAAGAAGTTTAATTTACCTATTGAAGTAAAATAATTTTTTCAGCCAATTTGTTAAGTAATCATACAAGTTTATGGTTACCTAACAAATTTGTGATTTATAGAATAGTTATTGTAGAGAATACAATTAATATCAACAGTAACTGTTTCACGATAATAACGATTCCATTACATTTGTCGGATAATTAAATTTATTTAGAATTAATTGTGTTCACCTGTTTGTAAAATCTTTAGGTTTTTGTTTACTAGTTCATCTTTAATTTTGGAATAATACTTATAATCAATAAAATATTTGTTCGTAGAAAGTTTAAACCTTAAAATTTAATCTTTCTACGAGCAAAATTTTTGTTTTGTATTTATCCACAGTTTAAAAAATAACAATAAAAATATATAATATGAAATTCGTAACGTTTGGAGAAATAATGATGCGTTTAGCTACACTTGAAAGCTATAGGTTTACTCAATCGGAAAGATTTGAGGTTACTTATGGTGGAAGTGAGGCTAATGTTGCTGTATCATTGCAAAATTTCGGAATTGAATCAAAATTTGTTTCAAAAGTTCCAGATTCTGATTTAGGTTCGGCTGCTTTAATGGCTTTACGTAAGTACGGTATTGACGTTAACGATACTGTTATTGGTGGAGATAAGTTAGGTACTTACTTTTTAGAGGTAGGTAATAATTGTCGTGCATCAAAAGTAGTTTACGATAGAGCACATTCTGAATTTTCGAAATTATCGGTTAACGAAATTAACTGGGATGAAGTTTTTGAAGGAGCTGATTGGTTTCATTGGACTGGAATTACTCCTGCTGTTTCTGCTGCTGCTGCTGAAGTATTAAAAATGGCTCTTATTGTTGCAAAACAAAAAGGTTTAACCGTATCGTGTGATCTTAATTTAAGAGGTAAACTTTGGAAATATGGTGTTGATGCCAATAAAGTTATGCCCGAATTAATGGAGTATACTGATGTTGTATTAAGTAGTGTTGAAGCTGCCGATATTATGTTGGATATAAAACTTGATACTGTTGAAAACGAAGATTATACTGATACGGCATTACGTAGCATGCAAGCTTTAATGAACAAGTACAAGAATATTAAAAAAGTAGTTACAGGTATTCGTCATTCTATTTCTGCATCGCACAACAATATTGGTGCAATTATGTGGGATGGAAAAGAATCGTTTGATACTAAAATATTAGAAATTCCTCATATTATTGACCGTGTTGGTGGTGGAGATTCTTTTATGGGTGGTTTAATTTACGGTTTAAATAATTTCGACGATAACAATACCACGTTGGCATTTGCTAACTCGGCTGCTTGTTTAAAACACTCAATCAGAGGGGATTTTAACGTAGTTACTGTTGATGAAGTAATGAAGCTGGTTAATAGCGGTGGAAGTGCTAAAGTTGATAGATAAATATTTTTAAAGTTTACAATTAGTTGTTTACTTATAAAATGCAGGTTGTTTAAATGTTAATTATTAATTATCAGCCAAAATTTAACAACCAAATAAAATAAAGAATCAAACAAAGAATCAAACATACAAAAACAACATAAAATGGCTCAGTTTTCAAGAATAGAAGTAGCAATTAAAGCTAAAGAAACAGGAATTGTACCTGTATTTTATAATAAAGATTTAGAGATATCGAAAAAAGTAGTTGAGGCTACTTATAAAGGTGGTGCTAGAATTTTTGAATTTACAAACAGAGGAGATTTTGCTCACGAAATTTTTGCTGATTTAGTTAAATATGCTAATAAAGAATTACCTGAAATGATTTTAGGAATTGGTTCTTTAGAAGAAGAAGCTTCAACAGCTTTATATCTTCAGTTAGGTGCAAACTTTGTTGTTTCTCCGGTATTAAACGCGCGTATGGCTAAAATTTGTAACCGTAGAAAAGTTTCTTGGATGCCAGGATGTGGATCGTTAAGCGAAATTTCTTATGCTGAAGAATTAGGTGCTGAAATAGTTAAGATTTTCCCAGCTCAACAAGTTGGTGGTCCTGATTTTATTAAATCGGCTAAAGCTCCAAAACCTTTTACTAACATTATGCCTACAGGTGGTGTAAAACCAGAAGAGGAAAACTTAAAAGCTTGGTTCGAAGCTGGTGCTTACTGTGTAGGTATGGGGTCTCAGCTAATGGCTACTAAAGAAAATGGAGAATTTGATTACGACAAAATTGAAGAATTAACTCGTAAATCAATTGCAATTGCAGCTAAATACAAAAAATAATAAATAATTGCGGATGTACTAATTAGTGACTTAACTAATTAGTACATCCGCATTTGTATTTGCATCAAAAAAATAAAATATACAATATTATGCCCAGAAATATAAAAATTCTAGCTGCAATTGTTGTGGTTTTGACTTTGGGTTCTTGTAAACAAGAGCATAAGTCGATAAAGCTTGCGCATGGGTTAGATACCAGCCATCCGGTACACAAAGCCATGCTTTTTATGGCCGATAGGTTGGAAGAGAAATCAAATGGTGAACTTACAATTCAAGTTTATCCAAGTAATCAACTTGGTTCTGAAAGAGAATGTGTTGAGTTATTACAAATAGGAAGTTTAGGAATGACAAAGGTTTCGGCAGCAGTAATGTCGAGTTTTGTTTCAGATTATCAGGTTTTAAGTTTTCCATATATTTTCAGAGATAAAGATCACTTTTTTAAGGTTCAGGATGGAAAAATTGGTAAAGATTTGCTTTTAGAATCTCAAGATAAATGGCTTAGAGGTTTAGGTTTTTATGATGCTGGAAGTAGAAGTTTTTATACTTCTAAAAAAGCTATTCGTACGCCTGAAGATTTAAAGGGTCAGAAAATTAGAGTAATGCAAAGTCCTATTGCTATTAAAATGGTAAAGGCAATGGGTGGATCTCCAACACCAATGGCATCAGGAGAAATTTATACTGCTGTACAGCAAGGTGTTGTTGATGGTGCCGAAAATAACCCACCAAGTTATTATTTCTCTCGTCATTACGAAGTTGCAAAATATTATACTATTGATGAGCATGCATCTATACCAGATGTATTATTAATTAGTACTCATATTTGGGAAAGTTTAAACAAGCAGGAACAAAAATGGTTGCAAGAAGCTGTTGATGAGTCGGTTGTTTATCAGCGTAAACTTTGGGCAGAATCTGAAAAACAATGTTTAGAAGATGCAAAAGCACAAGGTGTAGAAATTATTTATCCTGATAAAGCTCCTTTTGTTAAATCGGTTGCACCGCTTTACGAAGAGTTAACTAAAGATGCTAGAATTAAAGAGCTAGTAAATAATATTAAAAACGTAAAATAAGGTGGAGAAATTAAAAAAGACATTAGATTCGGTATTAGAAACTGCATTAGTTTCTATTATGGGAGGTATTGTGCTAAGTATTGTTTGGCAAGTTATATCTCGTTACGTTTTCAATTCTCCAAGTGAGTACACCGATGAACTTTCGAGATACTTACTTATTTGGGTAGGTGTACTTGGTGCTGCTTATGTTACTGGTACAAGAGGACATATTTCGTTAGATTTTTTCATTAAAAAATATTTTACTAAGCAACTAGGTGCTTTAGATGTATTTTCTAATTTATTAATAATTGCATTTGCTTTTGTGGTATTAATAATAGGAGGAGGGCGATTAGTTTTTATCACCCTAAGTTTGGGTCAGATTTCTGCTGCCTTACAAGTTCCTTTAGGATATGTATACTCTGTTCTTCCAATTGGTGGAGCAATTATTGTTTTTTATTCTATTTATCACATTTATTCACCTAAAAAAGACTTAGAATAATGGAATCACTGAGTGTATTAATATTAGTAGTTAGTTTTTTATCGTTATTGTTAGTTGGTGTTCCTGTTGCTTATAGTATAGGTGTATCGGCTGTTTTAACTTTAATTTCTACGGTTGCTCCGTTGCCTGCATTTACAACAATTGCACAACGTATGGCCACCGGATTAGATAGTTTTTCGTTATTGGCAATTCCAATGTTTGTACTTGCCGGACAAATAATGAATAAAGGAGGTATAGCCTTCAGGCTTATTGAGTTTGCCAAAATATTGGTTGGTCGTTTACCAGGTGGACTTTTATTTGTAAACGTAATTGCTAACATGTTGTTTGGGTCTATTTCGGGTTCTGCAATTGCATCAGCATCAGCAATTGGTGGTTTTATGGGGCCAATGATGAAAAAAGAAGGATACGACGAAAAGTTAAGTGCTTCGGTAAACATTACATCATCGGTTACAGGATTGCTTATTCCACCAAGTAACGTGCTAATTGTTTATTCATTGGCAAGTGGAGGAGTGTCAATTGGGGCATTATTTATGGCAGGTTACCTTCCAGGTATTATGCTAGGTGTTGGACTTATGGCTGTTGCAGGATTTTATGCTAAAAAGAATAATTATCCGGTTTTACCATCTATAACACTTAAACAAGCAATGCGTGTTACATTAAACGCATTACCAAGTTTATCGTTACTTGTTGTAATTATTGGAGGTATTGTATCGGGTATTTTTACAGCTACCGAAGCTTCGGCAATTGCAGTAGTTTATGCTTTAGCTTTAACTTTTATATATAAAGAACTTACCCCAAAACAAATACCAACAATTTTGTTAGATGCTGTAAAAACAACTTCAATAGTAGTATTGTTAGTTGGTGCATCAATGGGTATGTCGTGGGTTATGTCTTATGTAAACATACCTCAAACTGTTAGTGATATGTTACTTTCGGTAAGTGATAACAAAATTATAGTTCTACTTTTAATAAACTTTATATTATTGTTTGTTGGTACTTTTATGGATATTACTCCAGCTGTATTAATTTTTACACCAATATTTTTACCAGTAGTTACTGCATTAGGAGTTGATCCTGTACATTTCGGAATTATTTTAATTCTTAACCTAAGTATTGGATTAGTCACACCACCGGTAGGAACCGTCCTCTTTGTAGGAGCAAGTATTGCAAAGGTTAAAATAGAAGACATATTTAAATCGATGCTTCCTCTTTACTTTGCAATGATTATAATATTATTAATTGTTACTTATAGCGAAGATGTTGTAATGTTTGTACCTCGACTTTTAGGAATGTAGTACATTTTTTTACATAAATATATTTTAAACACCCCACTGATAATTGGTTTCAGCGGGGTGTTTTTTTGTTTAATTGGTGTTAAAGTATTTTTCTTTTTTATATTCGCAACTAACTCAATACTCCGTTGAATTATAAATTAACAATGTGCAGTTGTTAATTTCATACTCTAAAAATTAGCAATATAAAGTATTAAATTGCTGTGATTGTTTTACTGATGCACAGTGTGTTACGGCAATAAGTAACGGGGTGTTATAGGTGTTTGTTGGTTGAATATAAGTTTTATTTTACTGATGTACAGTGTGCTATGGCAATAAGTAACTATTATAAATTATTACTATGAAAATTGATATTACTAAAGATTGGAACGATTTATTAAAATCGGAATTTACTAAGGATTACTTTTTACAACTATCAAAATTTATTGAAAATGAATATTCTACACAAACAGTTTTTCCAGAACAAGAAAATATATTTTCGGCTTTTAATAGTTGTCCAATTAATAATTTAAAAGTTGTTATAATTGGTCAAGATCCATATCACGGAAAAGGACAAGCACATGGTTTAAGCTTTTCGGTAAAAGACGATATGAAGTTTCCTCCATCATTACGCAATATTTTAAAAGAAGTAGATGCTGAGTATAATTGTGGAATACCAAAATCGGGTAATTTAACACGCTGGGCAGAGCAAGGAGTATTGTTGATTAATGCCACATTTACAGTACGAGAAAAACAACCTGGTTCGCATCAGAAACAAGGATGGGAAACTTTTACCGATAATGTTATTAAAACAATATCATCAGAAACAAATAATGTTGTTTTTATGCTGTGGGGTGCGTTTGCACAAAAAAAAGAATCATTAATTGATGCTTCAAAACACTTAGTTTTAAAATCAGCACATCCATCGCCATTTTCAGCACACAAAGGGTTTTTAGGTAATAATCATTTTGTTGATGCTAATAATTATTTGGGGATGAATGGAAAGGGTGCTATTGTTTGGTAATCGTTTGGTAATTATTTAGTGTTGGTGTGTGTGTTTATGTTTCTTGTACTAAATAAATTTACTTGTAACATTGATTGGCTCATATAATGAAAATTATTTTGACCAATACATATTTGAGACTTAAAAAAAAACGAGGTTTATGAAGATGTTAAACAATGCTTTATTAAACTACACAATTTAACACATAAAATGTAAAACAATTGTGGAGCATGGATAAGTTAAGTGAAGAGGATTTTTAAAAAAAAATATAAAAAACATCTTGAAGATTATAAGGTATAATGCTAGTATGGAATGGTTTTTGAAAAAAGATGCAGAATATAAAATTAAGAAAGAGGGGGTAAAAGAAAGTCGAAAAAAAGAGAAAACTGAAATAACTAAAAGATAATGATGTTGATTTAATTATAAGTTCAACAGGTTTGATAAAAGAAGAAATTGAAAAATTATAGTATGTTCTATAGCTTAACACCGCCTTCATGTTTGGACTGAAAGATCACATATGAAGGCGGTGTTGAATATATCAGTTACGGTTGTTTGCACATTTGTTTACTATAAAAATAAAATTTCTGACAAAATTAAAGGAAATGTACAAAAACAAAGAACTTAAATTTTGAGATATTAAAGGTGCTACTGTAGGTCAGTATTTTCACAATGTAAAGGAAACCGTTTACAAAAAAAAATGGGTGATATACGCCAAGCAAAGTTTCAATACAAAAGATAGTGTTTTTTGAATATTTAGGCAGATATACTCATGAAATAGCCATCAGTAATTATCGTATAAAATAGGTTACAGATAAGGATGTTACCTTAAAGTATATGGATAGAAAAAATGGAAATTGAAAACAGTAAGCGGTGTGGGATTTATAACGCTTTTTCTACAACATATACTTCCACCACGATTTGTAAAAATCAGGAATTATGGTTTCCTGTCATCGAGAAAAAAGACTGAGAGACTAACAGTTTTTATGGAATACTTTCACAAACCAAAGTATAAGGAAACGCAACGTATATTAGTATTTGATGTAATTAAAGAGGTTTACAATATAGATATAAGGCTGTGTGCTAAATGTAAATCAGGCAATTGCTAATTTAACAGTTAATTGAAAGCAAACGTTTGTGTTACCACTTTCTATTACAAATAGATGTTCCGTAACTGCTGATATTGTTGAATTCAAATAATAAAAATAATAAGAAAGGACAGGGATTGTATAGACTTCTGTCCTTTACGATATTAAGCGAGCAAATTGAATTTTAAATAAAAGTTGATTGTAAAAGATCAATTGATTTGAAAGAAAGAATAATAAACGAATAAAAGGATATAAAAAGTAGGCGATTTAGTATCAGGGCTTGTAGCCTGTTTAGACTTCATAGTAAGTTGAGATATTGTGCTTTTAAATCGCCTATTTTTCATATACTAACCGTTGACCTAAATCTCCGGTAACTAAAGTTATATTCTTTAAAATCATTATACTACACATACTACCTTTTAACTTTAAAAAGAAAGTATAATGAAACGGAAAGAAAAATTTTCATCAAATGAGTTAAGAGTTTTATTGAAACAAATTAGGAAGTTTTTATTGGCGGGTAATTATTCATAACAAACCACACGTAACTATGTTTGTTAAGTTAAAAATATGAGTAAGTTTACTGCCAAATATCACGAAAACATATTACACAATACCATATTTACTTAAATGAAAAACCTAATTATACTATTACTTGTACTTTTATCGGTAAGTGCATTTTCTCAAAACCATTTATTTACAGGAGTTGTAAAAGGAAATAATGGAGTTTTACTTGATGGTGCTAGTGTATATTTTACCAAATCGAAAGTAGGAACTATTACTAATAATAATGGAGAATTTAGCGTAAGTATTAATTTGGCTAATGATGTATTTGTGGTTAGTTATGTTGGGTACACTACTTTTACATCTGTTATAAAATCAAACACATTATTTAATGTTAATTTAAAAAGGTTAGATAATGTTTTAGAGGAAGCTGTGGTAACCGACCAATATAATAAGGTGAAAAGTATTAGATTGGGAGAGGTTTTTTTAACGTCTAAAGAGGTTTCGGAAATTGCTGTTTCTTTTGGAGAAAAAGATATTATAAAAACTTTGCAATTAATACCTGGAGTTCAACAAGGAAAAGAAGGTCAATCGGGGATGTTTGTAAGGGGGGGGAATAATAGTATGAATCAGTATTTAATTGATAATATATATCTTCATAATACTTCTCATATTGGTGGTTTTTTATCTGCAATTAATTCGGATATTGTATCTAATTTAAGATTTTCTAAATCAGGAATTAGTTCAGAATATGGTGGTAAATTATCATCGGTAACTGCTATTGAAAGTAATGCTTTTTCTGAAGAAAATGATATTAGTGGTAGTGTTGGAATTTTATCAAGTAGTATTTCGTGTAAAACATCTTTAAAATCAATTAATACTAATATTCAGGTTTCGGCACGACGTACGTATTTAGATTTACTGCAACCGTTATTAAGTGGAGTTGCAAAAAATACAATTCTTGATAGTAAAATAACTACTTATTTTTACGATGTTTTTTTTAAGAGTGAAACATCAATAAATAAAAATAATAGCGTTGATATAACTTACTACAAAACCAAAGATTATTTTTATGATAATACTCAATTTCCAAGAAAAATAAACTGGGGTAATAATATTTTCGGAATAAATTGGAAACATAAATTTGAAAACAATTTGGTGTCGAAATTTTATGTTTCTCGAACTAATTATTTTTTTAGTTTTAATGGAGAAACATTTCCTTACACGTATATTGTAGATTCTGATGTGTTAATTAATTCATTCAAAAATAAAAATGTTTTATTAAAAGAAAATCATAAGCTTTTGTTTGGTTTAGAATATAATTATGTTAGAAACTTACCTAAGGTTATTGATGTTTATATTGTTGATGAAAAATTAAATATTAAGAACGATGGATTGTTAAAGTCTCATGATGTTGCGGTTTATTTTGAAGATGAATTTTCGGTTTCAGAATGGCTTAATTTAGCTGTTGGTTTAAGGTATTCGGCTTTTGCACATGTGGGTAGTTTTACCGATAAAATTGCTGATAAAACTTATAATGATGGAGATTTAGTAAAATTTTATAACGCACTTGAACCTAGGTTAAGTGCTAACTATTTAATTAATAATTATAATTCGTTGAAGTTTTCTTATCAAAAAAACACTCAATATTTTCATCAAGCAACCTTATCTTCATTATCTCTTCCTATAGATTTTTATTATTCTAGTTCCAACTACACTAAGCCTCAGCAGTTAAATCAAGTAAGTATTGGTTATAATTATTATAAAAATAATATTGATTTTTCTGTAGAATCGTATTATAGTAAAATTAGTGATTTAAGCGATTTTAAAAATGGAAGTATTAATAATTTAATGTCGGATAATATTTATAATGATATGATTTATGGAGAGGCACATTCGGCAGGATTAGAGTTAATGATGAATTATTCGGTTAAAAAAATAAATACAAAGGTGGTTTATACCTTATCTAAATCAGTATCGAAATTTAATGCAATTAATAATGGAGAATGGTTTTCGTCAACTTTCGATAGACCTCATAATTTAAATGTTTCGGTAAGTTATAAGTTTAATAATAAGCTAAATGTTTCTGCATTTTTCACTTATTCAAGTGGTCAGAATCATACACCTCCAAAAGATATCAGGATAATAAATGAGTTTCCTGTTATTAATTATGTTGATAAGAATTCTAAAAGGTACCCAAGTTATCATAGGGCTGATATAGCAATAACATATGTTTTTGATAGTAAATTGTTTGAAGAATCGAAATTAAACTTTACAATATATAATTTGTATAATAGGCATAATGTTTTCGATTTGATTTATAATATAGAGGTTGGAAGAGGAAATGATATTTTCAAGCTAGAGCCTTATGGTAATTCGTTATTTCCAATTTTCCCATCTATTTCTTGGACTTTTAAAATTTAATTATGAATATAGTATCAGTATATAAATACATGATTTTTTTAATTGTGTTAGTAATATCGTTATCGTGTAGTAAGTATGAGTTGAACTCCGACTACGAAAAGGAGTTAACCGTTGAAGGTTACATAGATAATGGAAGTTTTGCTAAAATTTATCTTACATATAATTTACCTGTTGGGGTGGGGGTTGATACTATGGCAATGATGAAAAATATGGCTATTAGGGCTAAGGTTACTTTAGAGTGTAATGGTTATAAGGAAATATTATCTATGTCGAGAAATAACAGCAGATACCCGGTTGTGTATTATAAAACTAATAGCATAGTTGGAGAGTTGGGTAAAGAATATAAGCTAACTATTGAGGACGAAGGAAAGTGTTATGAGGTAAAAAGCACTGTGCCAAATAAAGGTAAAATTATAAGTTTTGAATTTATTACGTTAAAAGATAATAGTATTGAAGCATTTGTAAATATTGAAAATACAAGTAATGTAATGTATTATAAGTTGTTATTGTTAAATTCCGAAACAGGTAATTATGTTTATAATACGGAAGCTGTTTTTACAAATAACAGATCTTTAGATAGTAGTTTTAAAGTAAGATTAAAGGCTAAAAAGAATTTATTTTTTCCATTAATAAAGGGAGAAGAATTAAAGGTTAGGTTAGAGAGTGTTTCTTTTGAAGAGTATATGTTTTTGAAATGTATAATAGGAGATGATACGCAAATATTTTCATCGAAAGCAATTGATGAGGGAATTCCATCGAATATAGACGGTGCTTTTGGTTTTTTTGGAGGTAGGAGTGTTTCAGTTTATAAGGTAAGTATTGAGTAGTGATTATACTATATAATTGTTTTGAGTGTGTTTTTAATTATTATATTTGTATTTGTAAAAAATAATTACATTTAAGTATAACATTAAAACTAACTTAATTATTATGAATTTATTTAAAATTACTATGATGGCTTTGGCTATCACAATGTTTCAGTCGTGTGGAAATAAAGATGAAAAAACATCGGATTTAGAACCATTAACTCAACAAGAAGGTAAATCGTCAATAGAATCAAGTTCAGTAAATTTACTAAACGATATTGAAGGATTTAAAGATGATAAGTCGGTAGAGGCTGTTGTTGATTTGGCAAAGTATTTTGATGGTTTAAATTCTTCGGCTAAAAAATCTCAAGGTCAATTACTTTTTCAGTCGTTTTTAAATGATGTTGTAGATGTAAAGTCTGGAAAAAAGCAATTAACATCTTTAAACGAGCCTCTTGTAATGCCAGAAGAAGATTTAGACTTTAAAACTTATTATGAAAGTAATAAAGGAGAATATACATTTAACGAAAGCACAAAAGAATTCGAAAAAACGGGTAGCAGTGCAGGAATGGTTTTTAAAGTAGTTTATAATGGTAAAACTGCAAAGTTCGAATTGTCGAATTATACTACAACTGATTATGTAGGATATACTAAAGGTGAAATTTTAAAATCAATTGCAGTTTCGTTAGTAATTGATCAATTAGAAGTTATGAAATACACTTTTAATGTTGATTTTTATAAATATATGCCAAAATCAATTAATACATCTTACAAATTAGGAGCTGTTGAAATTACTGCATTGTTAAATAATTCAAATAATACTGTAGTATCAGAAGATACAGAAGTTAAGCTTTATGGTAAATCTATTTTTTCGGAAGAAGTTTCAGTTACTGGAGATTTTAAAGTGTTAGATAATGCTACTAATGAGGAAGAGTTTGAAAATGCATCAGAATCGGTATTAAAGAGTATATTAAAAGCTGATACTAAATTTGTAATTGGTGGAATAATACTTAATGCTAATGCTAATGTAAAAGCAATACTTGAAGGTGAAGATAATTTACCTAACGGAGATGGTAAAGTAAAAATAGAGGCTGAAGCTAAGTTAATTAATGCTAAT
>JAGLDK010000060.1 GCA_023145615.1 Ichthyobacteriaceae bacterium
AACTACCCAAATTTACCATGAAAAAGCAACTCTTATGACTTACTTTCAATACTAAATTACAATAATAGTTTAAACTGATATTGGCAATACTGTTAACTGTTTTTTTAAAAGTTGAAAACCTTGTTTAACTAAAATTTAATGTGCTTTTAATCTAATTTAAAATTAAAAACTTACTTTTGGTAATTGTTAATATTTTAAGAATTAATTAGTGTAATATGAATTCGAAATTCATGATTAGCCACGTTGATGCTTTGTCATCTCCGTCTATTAGAGGTTTAGGGAAAAGGAGTTTTTTAGATAAAAAAGTTTATTCGGCATCAATAATTAATGCTGAAACCTTTAGTTTTAGGGTTAAGGATGATTTTGCTCCTGAAAAGGGTTTTGGAGTTATGGTTTTGAATCCTGAATCTGTTAATATTACAACTTCTTGTACTTGTGAATATGCTCAGGAAAATCTGATTTGTAAGCATCAGGTTGCTGTTATTTATTATTTAATTGATGATGAAAATATATTTGATGATTCGGAAGACGAGGCACTTGCTAATTCTAGAATATCAAAAACGGTAAAAGAAGAGGTTAAAGTTATAAAAACACGCAAGGCAACAAAGCCTTTAATTATAAAGGATTATAAAGATTTTTCGTACGACCAATTAATGAAATTAGGTTTAGGTACTTCTGGAAGAGAAGATCTTAATGCATATTTTAATTCTTATACACATGCTGAGTTAAAGTATGAGGTTAGGTCGTATTATAGAATATATGAAAATAATATAAATGTTGTTAAAATTATAGCAAATATAAACGATACTGTTGGTGTTGTGTGTAGTTGTAACGAAGAACCTAAAATGGGAGAACTGTGTAGTCATGCAAAAATAGTTTTTTCTAATTTATTAAAGGTGGAAAATAGAAAACTTCTGTCTTTTTTAGGAAGTAGTGGTAAAGAAGTGGTTTTTAAATATGCGGAATCTTACCTTGGAATAAAAAAAGAAATTTTTAAAAATCATTACGATTATAGTTTAACCGAAAAAGGGGTAACGGCTTTTAAAAAGCAAAAGAGTAAAGATTTAATGCTTAATCACGACTGGGAATCGAAAGGCATACAGGGTATTTTGGTTGGAATTAATAGTACTTCTAATTTTAAATCATTAATTCCTGATATTAAGGATCACGAACATTTGGGTTTTTCAATTGTTTTTAATTTATCTAATACAGCTGATATTAATGTAGACCCATTAACTGCAAAAACTAATAAACAAGGTACTGCATTAGCTTCTAATTTTGTTATACATTCTCCCAAATATAATATTAATTCTTTTCCTTATGAGTTTGAATCGGAATTTCCGAAACTGCTAAATTTATTAGGTAGGTTTAGAGATTTACGAAAAGATATTTCGAGTTTAGTAGATTTAGATGTAAATAAGATGTATTTATTGCTTTCTCAAATTTTTGATGAGACTGTTGATTTAAATCATAGTGTTTATTATTTACAGAGTAATTCTAATTATAAATTTCAACGTAGAGATTTGCATCAAGTTGAAATTTCGTTATTAAGAGTTGGAATTAAATTTAAGGTAACGGCCGATAAAGATACCTACAAGCTTAATGTGGTATTGGTTTTAGATAACGAGGAATTTTATGTTTCTCAGAATAATGTTGATGATTTGTTAGTAAATGATTTTGTTTTTTTACATAAAAATACATTGCATTTATTTAAGAATATAAAACATCAGCGTACTTTGGCTTCGTTTAAAGAAATTCCTGATGTTATGGTTTTAAAATCAGATTATTTTACGTTGTACCAAAATTTAATTTTACCATTATCAAAACAATTCGAAGTTGATTTAAGTGAAGTAAAAGGATTAAAAGTTTCAGAAGAAAAAATAAAACCTTTATATAATTGCTTGTACTTAAAAGAGCAGGAAAGTTCTATTGTATTTATTCCGAAAATTGTATTTGAAGGTGATGTTGAAATTGATCTTTTGTCGGATTCTAGTTTTTATACCGAAGAAAAAAAAGTAATTACTTACGACAGAAATTTTAACGATGAGCAAATTTTCTTGAATCAAATTGAAGATTTACATCCCGATTTTAATTCTCAACGAGATTTAGGAGTTTATTATTTAGAGTTTGATAAGGTTACTAAAAGCGATTGGTTTTTAAATGCTTTTGAGGAGTTACGCAAAAATAATATAAAAGTATTTGGACTAAACGAACTTAAACGATTTAAATATTCAACACATAGAGCTAATATATCAACTGGTGTTAAATCGGGGCAAGATTGGTTTGATGTTGAGTTAACAGTTTCGTTTGGAGATTACACGTTAACTATTGGTCAGCTTAAAAAAATTGTAAAGAAAAACGACAGGTATGTAGAACTTGGAAATGGAGAAATTGGAATTTTACCCAAAGAATGGTTTGATAAAATTAAGCAGATATTTCGTTATTCTGATTCTGCTACAAAAGATGGTGTTAAAATTTCGAAAATGAAGTTTTCGATGGTTGACGAACTTTTTGAGTCGATTGATGAAGCTGAGATTTTAGAAGAAATAATGCTGAAAAAAGAAAGGTTACTATCTTTTAAAGAAATTAGTAATGTTGATGTGCCTAAAGAAATTAATGCCGAATTACGTGGTTATCAGAAAGAAGGTTTTAACTGGCTTAATTTTTTAGATGAAAACAAATGGGGAGGAATACTTGCCGATGATATGGGGCTTGGAAAAACTCTTCAGATATTAACTTTTATTCAGCAACAAAAAAATATAAATCCCAAAGCAACATCAATAATAGTATTGCCAACAACTTTGGTTTTTAACTGGAAAAAAGAAATTGATAAATTTGCAAATAATATAACTGCATTGTATCATGTTGGGGCTGGTAGACAAAAGAATATTGATGGCTTTGAAGATTACGATTTAGTTATTACTACTTATGGTGCATTGCTTAATGATATTGTGTTTTTAAAAGATTTTAAATTTAAGTATGCAGTTTTAGATGAATCTCAGGCAATAAAAAATCCTAATTCTAAAAGGTATAAATCGGCACTTTTGCTACGAGCCGAAAATAAAATTGCAATGACTGGTACTCCTATCGAAAATAATACTTTCGACCTTTATGCTCAAATGAATTTTGTAAATCCTGGTTTTTTAGGAAGTCAAACTTCTTTTAAAACAGAATATTCGTTGCCAATTGATAAAGATAGAAACGATGATGTAGCTAAGGATTTACACAAGTTAATTCGTCCGTTTATAATGCGTCGTACAAAAGAGCAGGTTGCAACAGAATTGCCAGAAAAAATTGAGGACGTGCTTTATTGCGAAATGGAACCCGAACAAACTAAAGTTTACGAAGCTTATCGAAATAAATATAGAGAGTACTTGATGAATAAGTTTGATGAAAATGGACTTAAGAAAAGTAAAATGTATGTTTTAGAAGGGTTAACAAGGTTGCGTCAGATATGCGATTCTCCGTCGTTGATTTCTGAAGAAGAGATTTACACTTCCGAATCGGCAAAAATTAAAGTGCTTTTAACTCATATTGAAGAAAAAACTAATAATCATAAAATATTGGTATTTTCTCAGTTTGTTAAAATGCTTCATTTGGTAGAAAAGGAGTTGGAACGACGTAATATTTCGTATGAGTATTTAGATGGAAAAAAATCGGGTAAACAAAGATCGGAGAGTGTTGATAATTTTCAGAATAATAGTGATGTACGAGTTTTTCTTATCAGTTTAAAAGCCGGAGGAACAGGACTTAACCTTACCGCTGCCGATTATGTTTATTTACTTGATCCGTGGTGGAATCCTGCTGTTGAAAATCAGGCTATTGATAGGGCTTACAGAATTGGTCAGGATAAAAAAGTTATTGCCTACCGAATGATTGCCAAGGGAACTATTGAAGAAAAAATAATGAATATTCAAAGTAAAAAACGAAAAGTGGCATCTGATATAATTCAAACCGACGAAAGTGTGTTTAAAGAATTGAGTCAGGACGATATTATGGATTTGTTTAAATAATACAAAACATTGACTAAAGTCATATTTAAAAACTATGATGTATATCGTGTATTATTGAATATGATTTTTAGCTTTGTTAAGCTTGATTATCAATACTAGTTAATTAAGAATAAAATTTAAAGTTAATAGCTTTTAATTGAAAATAACTATAAACTAGCCCAGGCTTTAATTAGTTTGTGTTTATAACTAAAATATAATTATTATGAATCTTCACGAATATCAAGGTAAATCAATACTATCAGGATATGGCGTAGCTACACCAATGAATATGTTGGCAACTACACCAGAGGAGGCTGTTGAAGCAGCTAAGAAAATAGCAGAAAAAACAGGTTCCAATAAATGGGCTGTAAAAGCTCAAATACATGCAGGTGGACGTGGAAAAGGTGGAGGAGTTAAAATTGCAAAGTCTTTAGATGAGGTTAAGCAATTTGCTGAGCAAATTTTAGGTATGATGCTTATTACGCCTCAAACATCGAAAGAAGGAAAGCTTGTACGTCAGATTATTGTTGAGCAAAACGTATATTATGCTGGTCCAGAAAATGTTGAGGAATATTATATGTCGGTATTAATGAACCGTGCCACTGGTAGAAACATGATTATGTATTCTACAGAAGGAGGTATGGATATTGAAACTGTAGCAGAAGAAACTCCAGAATTGATATTTACAGAAGAAATTGATCCTAAAGTTGGACTTCAAGGGTTTCAGGCACGTAAAATTGCTTTTAACTTAGGTTTAAGCGGAGTTGCATTTAAAGAATGTACAAAATTTGCAATGGCTTTGGCTAGAGCTTATGAAGGTTCGGATGCAAGTCTTTTCGAAATAAATCCGGTAATTAAAGCTGCCGATGGTAAAATATTTGCTGCCGATGCAAAAGTATCTATCGATGATAACTCAATGTATCGTCATAAAGATATTGCCGAAATGAGAGATTACAGAGAGGAAGATGCTACTGAAGTTGAAGCTGATAAAGCAGGGTTGAATTATGTAAAGCTTGACGGTAATGTTGGGTGTATGGTTAATGGTGCTGGTTTGGCAATGGCTACAATGGATATGATTAAGCAATCGGGTGGAGATCCTGCTAACTTTTTGGATGTTGGAGGTACTGCCGATGCTGAGCGTGTTGAAAAAGGATTCCGTATTATTTTAAGCGATCCAAATGTTAAGGCTATTTTAGTAAATATATTTGGAGGTATTGTACGTGGAGATCGTGTAGCACAAGGTGTTGTTGATGCATCTAAAAGTATGGGAGATGCACTTAATGTACCTGTAATTGTTCGTTTACAAGGAACAAATGCTGTAGAAGGTAAAAAAATTATTGATGATAGTGGGCTAAAAGTTCACTCTGCAATTGCTTTAGAAGATGCTGCTCGTTTAGTAAACGAATTACTTAACTAGGTTGTTGTAAACATATTTGGTTCTTTTACTAATAACGAATTTTAATATTTTCGTTTGATTTGTTGGAGAACTACATATTTTAAAATAAAAAAAAGGTTGCTTTTGTATAAAAGCAACCTTTTTTAATGAGTTTTTTCAAGAGAAATTATTTTTCAATAATTTCTCCAGTAGCAGGATCAAAATCATCTGTTATTTCCTCTTCGGTTGTATTGCTAGTGTCTTCTTGTTTTCCTTCTTCGTTATAAGGAAAAACATCAACTAAATTCACAATTCCTACCGCTGGAATTTCAAAGTCGATACCAACTTCTTTCATCGATTCTTCGGTTCTTTCAATTGCATGTTTACAGCTATCGGCAGCAACCAAATAGTAGCTATTTGATTTTTTCTCTACCTCTTTGTCTTCGTCGTATTCAATGCTGGCAACTTTTACTTTGTACCATTCAACAAGATCTTCGTCGGCCATTACATCGGCATAATTAGCCTTTGCAATATTCATGATTCTGAATTCACCACGAACTCTTTGTTCCATTTCTTCATAAATACGAGATTCAGCTTCAGTGTATGACATTGCATCTACTAAATACGCTTCAGTTACAGTTGATTCATTACCGTTGTCATCAACTTTCATGTATTTTACCTTACAGGTATACCAGTTCTTAATCATATAATTCAAATGTTTTCAGAATGCAAATATAGTTAGAAAGCAATTATATAGCACATATAAATGTTGCATAATAAAGTTGAGAAATAATTATTGTTTCTATCGATAATATGATTACTTTTAAGTTAAGTAACTGATGTACAGTATTGTTATGCAAATATACTTGTCGGTATATGCAATTAAACCTATATAATCCCATAAAAACCCAAAAATATGAAAGCTAAATTGATAATAGGTTTTATACTACTTATTAGTATAGATATAATAGGTCAATCAGTGTTGGTTAAAACAGGTATTGAAATGCTTGAGATGCAGAATTTTGAAATTTTAGTAGATAAAAGAGTTGGTTTAATTACAAATGCTACTGGAGTTAACTCAAAGTTAAAATCAACTATTGATATATTGTATGATGCCAGAAATGTAAATTTAGTAGCAATATTTGGCCCAGAACATGGAGTAAGAGGAAATACAGCAGCAGGAGATATTGATGATAATATAGATGAGCGTACCGGGTTGCCAATATTTTCGTTATATGGAAATACAAAAAAGCCAACAGCCAAAATGCTTAAAGGTATTGATGTTTTGGTTTATGATATACAAGATGTAGGAGTAAGATCATATACGTATATAAGTACAATGGGGTTGGCAATGGAAGCTGCTGCCGAAAATAAAAAAGAATTTATAGTTTTAGATAGACCCAATCCATTAGGGAATAGAATTGAAGGACCATTAGTTGAAGATGGATATTTTTCTTTTGTTAGTAAGTATCCTATACCTTATATATACGGTTTAACAGCCGGAGAACTTGCTACATTTTTAAATGATGAAAAATTACTGAAAGATGGTAGAAAGTGTAAATTATCAGTAGTAGAAATGGAAGGGTGGACTAGAAATATGGTTTTTCATGATACAGGCTTACCTTGGGTGCCAACATCTCCACATGTACCGGTAAGTAATACTCCATTTTTTTATAGTTTATCGGGTATAATAGGAGAGTTAGATCCTAATATGGTTGGTATTGGTTATACTTTGCCGTTTCAGGTTTTGGCAATGCCTTGGCTTAATGCCGATTCAATTGCTATTGCAATGACTGCCTTTAATATGCCAGGAGTAGCTTTTAGGCCAATTAGGTTTAAACCTTTTTATATGAAAAGGCGTGGTGTTGATCACGAAGGTGTTCAGGTTTATATAACCGATTATAATAAAGTAAATTTAACACAAATACAATTCAGGTTTATTGAGGTTGCCTATAAGCAGCACCCCGAACATCCGTTGTTTCAAATGAGGAAATCAAGAAATAGTATGTTTGATAGGGTAGTGGGTAGCGGAGAAATCAGAAAAAAGTTTAGTAAAAGATATAGATATGATGATATAAAGGTTGCATGGGAAAGACCAGCGTCAATTTTTAAGGAAAACGTAGGTAAATATTATTTGTATAATTAATACGTACTTTATTATTTTACATACCTATTTTAACTACAAAAAGCACAATAACTAATAAGTTATTGTGCTTTTTGTATGGTATATGTGGTGTATTATATTTGTTAGGCTTCTACTTTATCTAAACTTGTAGTTACTTCAAATGTTGGAGGAGTATCAAGGTGTTGTTTAACATTACATTGTCCAACTACATTCTTAATTGCTTTACTGTATTTAGCAGGAAAAGATTCTGGTAAATCTAAAATCATATCAATTTTCTCTACCATGTTAGTACCTTGGTTGTAATCCATTCTTTGAATTATAGTAACATCGTCAGTACTCATGCCTCTTTGTTGCATAAAAGCTTGTACGTAAACAGCCGAACACATTCCTGCAGTAGCTAAGAATATTAAGAAAGGAGATTCATTCATTGTAATTTCTCTTCCACCAATAAATGGTATAATTCTTCCGTTCTCTCCAAATTTTACTTCAATGTCCATCTTTGTTGTCATAATAGCTTATGTATAAATGTTTATTTTATTTGTGTTTATTGTTTTTCAACACTGCAAAAGTAGTTAATAACTATATCTGTTATGATACATAAGTTACATAGCGAGCTGTTTATTGATGAATGATATATTGTAATGATATACGATATAAAACACTGACAATCAGTAGGTTGAATTAACTGCTAATGTTGTGGTTTCGAAATTTAACATTTGTAATGTACTGTGTGTTAGTTGTTTGTTGTTAAGTTTGGTATGTGTTATTTTACTTGTTAAGTAGTAGTAGAGTAGTAGTTTATGATGTGGGGGATGGGTATTGACGTGAATATATTTGGTTATTGGGTAAATTCTATTATTGATGGTGTTGACTATAATAACGGCATTGACTATTCCAATGCATTTATAATATAATCAATAGTATTCAACTTAGTTTTTTGTTTACTCGTTAACTTTTAAATTTGTAATAAGTGTTATGATATAATTATTTGTGTGTATTAGTTTAACGAGTATTTATAGGAGCCGAATAATTAACCATTGACAATTAAAAATTACTTAATGTCTTTATATGGAACGCAAATTCCAAAACTCATTTAAGGTTGTGTATTTTTTTATTTATTCTTAGAAAAATAACCCATATTAGGTGTGTTAATATTAATGTAATGGTTGTGGTATGCATAAACTACATAGTAAATATTGTAAGTTATATATTACAATCGTTAATTTATTTACAGAGTAATTGTGTTTTATTGTAAGTTATAAATAGAGATAGTAATCCGTTATTTAGTGTTGTGTGGGTAAGGTTTATTTGGTTATTTATTTACATATTGTAATTGTTTGAGTTAAGTTACTTGTAGTTAGTATAGTGAGCTTTATTAATAGTATGCATTCATAGTATTAATATTATTAACGAGATAGAACGTATATTATATCATTGTGTAACTTGCGGCTCTTAATAAAATGTAAATTATAAATAATAGACCATGAAGAAAAAGCTTCACAGTTTTCATATTCCTGTAATGGGAATTGGTTATACTATAGACTCACCTATTAGGGTAGCGCATCTTGGTATATCTTCTGTAATATCTACTGTTGACGATATATTAGTAGAACGACTAAGAAAAGTATATTCTAAAAAGTTCGATTTAGGGTTTGATGAGATTTCAAATAAAGTTGATGATTTCAGAGCCAAACGCTTTACTGCTTATTTAGATATGATGCAAGATATTGCATCAACTAAGTTCGAAAATTTAAAACAGTCTTTTCAAGATAAAGCAACAGGAGAATTAGATAAGTTAATGAAAATACTTCCTGATACATCAAATGTAAAAGAAGGATTTAATAAGCTTGTAGAAAAAGCACCTACTAAAGATGAGGTTTATAATTGGTTAGATAAAAACCTTACTATGGGAGATATCGACATCAATATTATGACTAAAGTTGATAGAGATGTTTACCGTAGTGGAGAAAAATTACCAGTTGAATATAATGATGCTCATGCTGCATTAAGAGGGTTTGCAAATAGTAAACTAAATGCATCAGTAGTGTTATCGGCAGGTATGAATCCACGTTTGTATGCTTATTTAGAAAAACTAGATCAATTTTTTCCAACAGAAAAATTAGAACTTGAAAAAAGAATTATTCTAAAAGTAAGCGATTATCGTTCAGCTTTAATTCAGGGTAAATATCTTGCTAAAAGAGGAATTTGGATTTCGGAATATCGTATTGAATCAGGACTTAATTGTGGTGGACATGCCTTTGCATCTGATGGTACCTTAATAGGACCAATTATGGAGGAGTTCAATAAAAACCGTGATAGTTTAGTAGAAGAGATACATGGGTTGTATGTTGTTGCACTTGAACAAAAAGGAAAAAACATACCAACTAAGCCATTCGGAATTGAAGTAACAGCTCAAGGTGGTGTAGGAACATCAAAAGAACATAACTTTTTGATGGATCATTATAAAGTAGATTCGGTAGGTTGGGGAACTCCGTTTTTATTAGTACCTGAAGCAATTAGTATTGACGGTGAAACTTTAAATAAGTTAAGCGATGCAAAAGAGGATGATTTATATTTAAGTGATATATCTCCGCTTGGTGTGCCGTTTAATAGTTTAAGAGGAAATACTAAGGATCAAGAAAAAGAGGATAGAATTGCTGCTGGAAAACCAGGTAGCCCATGTCCTAAGCATTTTGTTGATTTAAATACTGAATTTGGAGATAAAGCAATTTGTGTTGCATCAAGAAATTATCAAACTAAAAAAATAGCACAGTTAAACGAACAAGATTTATCGGCTTTGGAGTATAAAAAAGCACACGATAAAATTACTGTTAAGAGTTGTATTTGTGTTGGTTTGAGTACAGGTACTTTAAAAGAATTCAATTTAGATCATAAAATTGAAGGAGATGGAGTGTCGGTATGTCCTGGTCCAAACATGGCTTATTACGAAAAAGAGAGAACTTTGGTAGAGATGGCTGGTCATATAAATGGTAAAACAAATATAATGACTAGAGAAGATCGTCCAAATATGTTTGTTAAAGAATTAAGACTTTATATTGATTATTTTAAAAATCAACTTGAAGATCTTACTGAAACTTCTGAGAAAAAAGAAGTTATGACTTTAAAGAAAATGCAAAAGAATATGAATAAAGGTCTTGAGTATTACTCAACTTTATTAGAATCGTTAAAAGATTCAACTTTCGATGCAAAAAATAAAATGGTAACAGATTTCGAAGATCTTAAGCAAGAATTAAACGAAATAGTAGTTCAGCTACCAGTAGCAGAGCTAGTTTAAAATTGTACCAAACAAACAGGTTAAATTTATAGTACTAAATAGATGCGTAAAATGTTGGGGAACATTGTATTTATTTTTATAACAGACAAACAAGTAATTAATATAGTATCTTATTAATCCGCAAATAGGTTTTAAAAAATCGTTTGCGGATTTTTTTATAGGTACACCTTATATAATATAATCGTAACAATCCGCAATTATCTCATTAATGGAATAAAACGTATAGTTTTTCACTAAATTGTAAACTCTAAATATGGTCGGTTTGTAAATATTACTGGAGGCTAACCTCTGTTTTTCTTGTACGTTTTCTTAGCATCATAATTACTATTTTCAATTATCTTATTGTTATAATCTAAGTCATAACTTTCTCCTTGTTTTAACTGATTAGTAAATAATAATGCTTTGATATTTAGATGATTCATCTTTTTGTTAATATTGAAATTGTATGAAATATTACTGTCAGGTGTGAACACCGTATTTTCAACAGTCAATTTGTTTATACCTCGAATTGTAGTGATTGAACTCGGCACTTTATTATTGGGGATGTTCTTTAAGTGTTCGCCAAAATGAGTATTTAAGTCCTCAATAACTTCACTGCCACTCATGAAAATATCACTGTATTGAAACCCAAATAGTTTGACTCTGTGACCTAAATAATTATCTATCAAGTCGGAAATGCCTGATTTTGAAAACTCTTCGTTCACAAAAGAAACTACTGCAAATGGGTTAATTATTTCATCGCCAGAATTTTGTCCTTGTTTTTTTGTGTCGCCACTTTAAAAATAGGGGATGATTTTTAATAGCCATACTCCTTGTGAAGTCTTTTATGCTGTGGTTTGGCTTATTTTTTTAGTGTAATAATTTGCGGATTTAAGGATTTAGCTAAATAATTAAATAGAGTTTTTTGCTTTCATATATAAAGGATAGGTAAACAGAATTAATTATTATTCGGGCGTGACCATTCCGCTCTCGCTTCATGGTCGGGCTATCACTCATACTCCTCGCGTTGTATTTCCGCTATCGCTACAAAACAACACTGCGGGGTAACCGTTCTATCCCTCACGCAAAAAAAGAAAGAATGCATATAAAACATATGCCAGTGTAATTGCGAGTTGTAATATATTTGCAAATATCAAAGCATCACACTTCATCGGTAAAAACACACAGTTAATCAGTTTACAGTATTTATTTACACAAAACCCTTGTAGGATTCAAAAAAGCACGTACTTTTGCACCCGCAAT
>JAGLDK010000061.1 GCA_023145615.1 Ichthyobacteriaceae bacterium
TGTATATAATTTAAGTTTTTGTAAGCATACCCAAATTCTTTCTTTTTGCGTGAGGGATAGAACGGTTACCCCGCAGTGTTGTTTTGTAGCGATAGCGGAAATACAACGCGAGGAGTATGAGTGATAGCCCGACCCAGTGTAAATTACTCTGAACGATAGTGAAGGTAATTTACACTGGGGCACGCCATAATACAACTTCAACTATAAACTAAATCACAGATACTCTACTGTAAACTCATTATTGTAAATTAGCTCAATAATTAAAAAGCCTCGAGACTCATAAGAATCTCGAGGCTTAAATCAGTAAAATATGTGAGTTTATTACTGCACTATAATACGATGTACTAAATTAACTTTATTATTAAAGATTCGTAATATATAATTGGCAGTGCTAATTCTGGAACCCAAATCAATAGTAGCTTTTCCGTTTTGCAACTTAGTTTCTCCACTATAAACAAGAGCTCCTGATGTTGAATACAGATTTACATTTACAAATGAGTTAGAATTATTATTCAGTTTTATATTAACTGTATTATTCTGACTAAACACCGGATTAGGATAAACTTGTAATTTATTAACTTCTGAATCATCAATACCCATAAGTTCCTGTTTTACTAAACTCATAGATAATGTTGGTGCTTTATTTTCATCGTCTCTAGATTTTACCATGAAATAATGATAAGCATTCATATCTATATTATCGGGAGATAATCTTAAAAACACCCAATCTCCGGCTTGTGCTCCTGCTAAATATTGAGCATTAATGTAATTTGCTAAATCTTTAGATTTTACAGAAGCCTCGTTTCGTGCTGTATCGAAATTACCATTTGTTACATTCTTTGCAAAATAATTATCTTCAATACCTGTATTATCTCCTTCTTCGAAACTAAAATCTCCAGCGTAATGCATATCAGAGCTTATGTTTGATACTCTGGAATATGGCAATCCATACAAATCGATATTTGTATTTGCATAAGTTCTACCATAATACACATAAATATTAAGTTCTGCTTTTTCTACAATATTACCATTTGGAATTTCAGGCAATTGAAAAGGTAAAATTATACTAACCGGAGTAGTTCCAGATCCTAAATCAACACTTCCTAACTTCATACCTTCTCCCCCACTACCATCGCTAGCTTGTGCTAAATCGGTAATATATGGATTGTTTTTATCTGAAACAGAATTATCATAAACCATTCCGTCGTTGTTCGACGATTTTATTACCTTATCGAATTCGGTAACAATAATATTCTCTTCTGCAAAATACTCGTATGCACCACAATCAACAGTTGTATTAAATAAACGATTATTACCTGCTAAATCAAATTCAGAAATATCAGTATTTAAACCAGTATCAATTGCATAACTATCTTCTTTAAGTGTAAAATCGAAACTAGAGTAATCGGTAAAATTATTATTCAATGACGATTCGGAAATACTAATATTATTTTGATCTAAGTTTCCTGAAGCTATAGAATACTGATATGCAATATTATTTCTAACAACTCCGTTTGTATGTAAACCACCTTTACCACCATAAAAAGTTATCCATGGATAAACATTTTCGGTATTAACTTTATTAGGAGTACGTGCAATTGTATTATTTTGTATTCTACATTTATCCGATGAATTAATTGTTATTCCATGATAAGTATCAAGAACAACCAAATTATTTTCTATAACACTATTTGTAATTTTACCATCGGTTAGTATAATTCCTTGCATTGAATACCCAACAAGATTATCATCTATCATTGATTGTGTAATTTCATCTGAAAAATTATATATAGTATTATTTCGTACTACAACATTATTCATAGGAGAAGCTACACCCATTAACTGAATAGCATCGTCGTGCTGAATATTATAATCTTGAATATATGCATCTTTAATAATATTATTTTCGATTAATACATTATCCGAATTTTGAAGTTGCATTGCATCTCCAGCAAAATTATCAATCAAATTATTTTTGATTTCAATATTATCGCCTAAAATAGATAGTCCAAAATAGACGTTTTTAATAATATTGTTATTGAATTTAAAATAATTACCCCTAACACTTAAAGCAAATATACTTTTGTTTTTAGTGTAAGTGTACCAATCGTTAAAAGTCCAATTACTTGAATCTTCTGCCATATAAAACACACTATTAGTAATTACTAAGTGAGTGTTATCAGTATTAGACTGAATAAAAGTAGATTTAAAATTATCACCACCACTACCATCGGCAGTAAAAGTTAATCCATCAAAAGCCCAATAAGAACCTTTTCCGAATTGTATCCCTGCCAGTTTAGGATTATGATTTGGCAAAGCTTTTATTGTAACATAATCGGAATTACTACCTGTAATATAAGGACGTCCATGAGCACCATTCATTAAATAAATAACATCTCCAGCTGAAAATTTCTTACTTCTTGCAAAAACATCTTCTAAACTTTTCCATGCTGTTTTTGATGATAAACCATTATAATTCATATTTCCATTAACGGGATCGCAATAATAATCGGTAGCAAATAATGATAAAGAAATAAACTGAATTGCAAATAATATTTTTATAATTTTCATACTTAGTTTAAATAAAATTTTATTTTGGTGGATTTAGTTTTGAACGAATTTTTATACAAATAGTAAATTTGCAGCAAAAGGTTAATCTATCTTTTAAGTAATTTAGACACATTAACACCTAGTTTATTTTCGAGTTTAATAATATACAAACCAGTAACACTTACACTATTTAAGTAAATAATATTTTTACCATTTACTATATCAACATCAACACTTTCAATAAAGCTTCCGGTAATACTGTAAACATTAATTGTTGTTTGTAAATTTTGTACACTTCCATTATATAAAATAGTTAAAGCGTTATTGTTTAAATTTTCCGAAACTTTAAATTCCGCAATATTATTAATATCATCTATTGCCAAATCATTTTCTCCGAAAACCAAATCAGAAACTGTAAAAGAACCTTGTTCACTTTTCAGCGCCCAAGTATCTAACATAGTTGTACTATTTCTGAAACCATAATTTGTAGCTAAACGAATTTTACTTTCTCCATTTTTTTCAACATCAACATTATACTGCTGACTAATTGGATTAACCTCCATTGTAACATGAAAAACATCTCCTTCAGAATAAGTAATTTCGGCATCGCTTGTATAAGTATTAGAGTTATACGAATCTAATTTACCATCAGTATTAAGTCTAACAATGCACGATAAGTTAGGATATTCTGAAACTCCTCCTGACGAAATTCCTACTACCCCATCCATTAAACTATTATGAGCAGTTAAATTAAACTCTAAATTAAATTTTGTATCAACTTCGTAGCCATAAAAATTTTGCCAGTTACTTGTACTTGTTGCTTCGTTTATTGATGTATCTGCAAAATTTGGTTTTTCTGTACTTACTATAATATTATCGAAACTTATATACGATGTATTATCAGGAGCCCAACTAGCAGATGAGCCACCGTGGAATGTTGAAAAATAAAACGAATCTATTTTTCCGGTATTACCAATTTTAAATCTAATATTATCTCTATTTACAACTTGCACACCATTAACCCAAACTTGTAAAACTCCGTTTCCGTTTCCAAAACTATCAACAGTATTTATTTTTATACGCTGAGTAAGTCTATACCATTCTTCGGTTTTAAATTTTGTATTTAAACGTACAGGTTCTCCGTATTTAGTAGGCATATCAACATAATACAAATACACAATCATTTCTCCATCGTCTAACCACATATATCTTGCACTCCAACCTTCTCCGTTTGTAGGATCGGTACCTCCTGTCCATTTCGATCCATCATGCGTTAATCCAGGTAACTTCCCTCCTCTTTGAAAATCGAAACCCTCATTAAACTTTACATAATAATCTAAATAATATTCGTTCGATGGTTTAATGTCTTTCAAAAACTGAGATCCACTTGTTGATGGACCAACAGCTCCTTTAGGATATTTTACCATATGACATTTTCCTCTTTCAGAATCTTCAACTATTGAAGAATTTCCATTTAAATCAGCCCAAATATCATAACCAGCAACCGACTTTAATTCCGATTCGGTTAAAAATCCATTATTTAAATTATTGTAATCTAAACTAAATACTACACCCTGAGAATTACCTACCGATGCAAAAAATACTAAAAATATAAATGAGTAAATTTTAATCATAATTTAATTTATTACTGATAACAATTATTTATAATACCAGTGTTGATAAAAACAAATACATAAAAAACGCAAAGAAAACATATATTAACAGCTAAGTTTAAAATAAACATAACCATATTTTACATGATATTCTTTGCGTTTCTATTGTTTTAAAAATTCAATATAAGCTACCAAACAAACACAGTTTGCTTTTTAACCGATTCTCCTTTCTTAAATTCTAAAATATATTTTCCGGTAGCAAGTACATTATCGTTTACCGACTCGTAAAACATATTATCTGATGCGTGTATTTCTTTATCTAAAACAACATCTCCTTTATATGTGTAAAGTTTAATATGCAAACGAGATTCTTCGAAACCATAAAGACGTAAATTAATCTTACCTTTTACCAAAGGATTTGCCGATGCAATAATTGTATTATCAATACTATTAAAAGCAACACCATCTTTATTTAATTCAGGATAACCAACAGTTAAATACAACTTAGGTTTCTTTTTGTCTTTTTCAACATTTGCCGATTGAAATATCCATCTGTGATATTTAGTAACATCTTTAACACTTGGATTTAAACGAATAAAAACAAAATCTCCAACTTTAGCACCTGCATCGTAAGCAGTATTTAAATATCCTTTTAAACCAATTTTACCAACACTACTTAATTTTGTAGTACCACTAATACTTGTACCGTCGGCAATTGACGATTGTATTGGACGAGCTGTTAAATCTTGTCCGTACTGACCTTGATAAAACATATTGTCAGTAACCCAATATTTATCACTAAATGCTAAACCATAAACATCAATGTTTCCGTTTGGCTTGTTATCAATTTTATCCATGTAAGCCGAAAAATCAGCTTCAACAATTTGCTTTCCTCCAGGCAACAACGGCAACTTAAAAGGAAATACAGCAACTCCATCAAAATCGGCACCCGACCCACCTACTTTTATTTTAGGCTGACCATCCCAATCGCTTTTTCCTTTCGATCGTAATTCTCTATCATGACCATCTCCCATAATGATTATTTCATTATTCGATTCATCAATTTTTCCGTATTCGAAAGCTCCAATATTTATGAAGTTTCCAAGTTTACGACTAACCAAACTTGCATCGGTTTTAGGAGCTCCTTCAAAAGTTCCAGCATTTAAAGCAGGAGAACTTTCAGCTAATGAAAAATCGAACTTAGCCCAATTAAAAAAGTTTTTATCGTAATCTTTAATTTCCCCTTTTACTTCAAGGTTAAAATCGGCAACTCCGGTAGCATTTTCTAAAACAAAAGCACTTGCAATGTTATTTCTAACAACTACATTTTCCGACTTTACTCCTTTCTCATCACCTATAATAATTGAGTTACTAATGTTTTTCTTTTCATCTAAAACAATTCCGAAATATGGATTTGCCAATGTGTTGTTTACAAATTTAGAACTAGATACATTAATTGCTTTTATTCCTGATACACTATTAGTAACAACAACATTATTTTCGATAATAGAATTTGTTAAAGCCGAAACAGCAACTATACCATTTAACTGACCAATAAAATCTCTATTATATCTTTTAAAGTTTATTATTTGATTTGCTCTAATAACATTAGAACTAATTAATTTATCCGACTTAATTAAAAAAGCAGTGTTGTTATTTTCTGCAACCTGAAAACTTTCTGAAATTAAGTTATTTTCGAAAGTATTGAAATCATTAGAACTCTGTATTGCAACTTTAGTAAAGTTAGTTATAACATTGTTTCTAACTTGATTATGATGTCCTGAAACCAAAACCGAAACAGCTTTGTCATGAATATTACTATTCTCAACTTTAATTTTACTTCCTGCTATTTCAATACCTACAGATTTAACATTTTTAAGCTGATTTGCAGTAGCGTTTATAAATGCAACAGAACCATAAATATTAACCGAATAAATTTTAATTTTAGACGAATTAGCACTTACAAATATTGCTTTATTATCGTTTTTAATGTCAACGTTTTGTAACGACCATTTTTGTGCCGACTTTGATTTATCACCAAAAGTAATAGCCGAAAGCGTAGCACCATCTTTACCTATTATTTTTACATACTTTGCATTAATTCCACTAACCACAACATCACCGTGGTTACCTTTTAATAAGTATATATTATCTCCAGCTTCAAAAGTTTTTCCTTTCTTAAAAACATCCTCAAGTTTACCCCAAGGTTTTTTACTCGACCCTTCGTTTTTAATGCTACCACTATTTGGATTACAATAATAATCTTTAGCCGAAACATTAACCGATACAAATATTACCATAAGTAATAATGCACCTATTTTTTGTTGAATTTGTGTTTTCATAAATGGTTGGTGTATTTAGTACAATCGATTGGCAAGATATGTATTTTATTTAAAACTAACCAAAAAAAAAAGCCTCTGTATAAACAGAGGCTTTTAGTATTAAATATGTGTTTAAGTTTTATTACTTAACAATAAGCTTTTGAACCTTAACCTTTTCTCCGTCAACTAATTGTACAATGTAAATTCCAGCGTTAAGATTTGCATCAACAGCAATTACATTACTTGTAGTATTAACTTTTGCAGAATAAACTACTTTACCAGTTATTGATAACACAGTTACAGTAGCATCTTTTCCTAAATCAGTAGCAGAAATCATAAAACTTCCGTTAACCGATGGGTTAGGACTAACATCTAAAGAACTAACTACGTATTTATTTGAAGAAAGTGCTAAGTCAGACTCAATAACTACTTCAGAAAACTTGTTCCAAGCATTTGTTGAATTTCCTGCACCTACAAAACGTACGTAACGAGCATCTACATCAGTAATGTCAAATATTTTCTCTTCAGTTTGAGATAACATTTCAACAGCTTCTACTTCAGTATAAGCTACACCATCCTCAGAAACCTGAATAGAGAATGTATAAGTACGATCATCGGCTTTAGGATAAGCAACAGAAACAGTTTTAATTGTTTGCATTTCTTCGTAAGTTTTCTCTAACCACTCACCAATTCCATCAGCAGACCATAAAGTTGCAGCATCAGCATCAAAAGCGTTTGCAGCTGGGTTATTTCCCCACTGATCATTTTGGAAACTACTAGCAATAATATCATCGCTATATCCGTTAGCTAAATATCCTTTTTTTCCATCAGCATTGTTACCAGCTAAATCAGATACTCCAGAAATATTAATATTGTAAAAATTCCCTTCTATAACATCTTCAGTAATAAGAGTAATCGATTTTAAATCTTCGTTTAATGTTGCACTAACAACACCAACAGCAGGATCAAAAGTATAATTAGCAACTGTTTCAGCAGCAACTTTATCTAATGCTTCATTAAAAGTTAAAACAACTTTTTTAGGAACATGCTTATCAGCAGTTACCTTTTCGAAAGTTGGAGCTGTTTCATCAGCACCTCCAAAAGTAATTATCAACTTAGGTAATAATGCTTTATCCTGAATAGGATATGCTACATCGTCAGTTGCATTATCAAATCCATAAATATTAAATGCTTGATAATCTCCAATGTTACCTGCAGCACCATCATTGTTCACTCTAAAAAATACAAATTTTCCTGCGTGACCATTAGCATAAGCTTCTGAAATAAAAGTTTTCAATGCCTGATTTGCTACTCCCGAAGTTTCAAATAATTTATTTATATCATTTTCAGCAGCTCCAGCAACAGTTGTTCTAACAATAAAATCTTCTTGTATTGCAGTTGCAGAAGCGTCAGCTCCCCAAGTAGAATGGTAATTATAAGAAGCTTGTTTTTCGGCAGTAATCCCCGATCCTTCTTTTACATCATTAATAGCATACAAACCTAGCTTTGCATCTTTAGGTATCCATGCACCAATACTTTTAACCACTGTAGTCATTGATACAGATTCAACAGTTAAACCATTAGGCATTGCAGGCAATTTAAAAGGCACTATATATGTAAAAGCTCCTTGATCACCTGTAACTGGATCTCCCTTATAATCAGTCCCTTTTGTGTACATATTACCAACTTGGCTTTCCCAAGCCTTAAAAGCTAAAGTAGCTTCTCCTCCTAAAATAGGAACTGTAGCATGTGTAAATGTTCCATCTCCTGCATCAGCAGTAACTATAGTTTCCTGAGCATGCATAAACATTGGCGAACCAACAAGTGCAGCACCTAAAATTGCTTTACGTAAATTTGTTTTCATATTATAAATTTTATATGAGTTAATTTAACTGTACTATGTACAATCGATTGTTAATTTATTATTATCAAAAATATAAAATATATTCAGTATTCAATGATAAACTGTTACTTTTTTACGATAAAATGCGCATCCTATTGATAATCAACATGAAACAATAAAAAAATAATAGTGTAATTAATACATCAATAAATATAATATGATAAATGCTACTATTACTCACACATAACTATATACTCAACTTCATTAATCGGTATATAAACGCAAAAAAACGCTACCTAAATACTTAGGTAGCGTTTAATTTTATAATAATAATAATAATAATAACATTTCTTATTCGTAAGCTATAATAAGTTTTGGAGCAAATTCAGAAATATTAGAACCTTTAAACTGCACATTATCATTAGCAGTTAAATCAGCTGTACTAGCATTAACTCTTAAAAATATATACTGTCCTGCAACTCCACCCTGACTATATAAGTCATTAATAAATTTAACTAACTCAATTTCAGCAGTTGCGCTTGATGTAACAACACTTCCCTCTACAGATTCTCCACTTAAATATTTACTTTGAATTAAAGTAGAATTAGTTGCATCAGCCGATAATCCAACAAAATGATCGGATTGTAACACTGTAGATTCTGGTCTTACACCAGCAATAGCATATAAATCGTACTCACCAGCACCTGATACTAAATCAACATTTACTTGAAACTTAGCCGATTTAATTTTTTTACCCTTAATAATTTCAGGCAATTCAAATGGCATAACAGCAGCTAAATCTTCGAAATCGCAACCGTAATTAACCGTACCTGCAAAAAGGTTTTTATAATCGCCATAACCATCAGTAAATTTATTCTCAGTTCTACACTTTGCAAGTGTCCAATCTGCTTCTACTGTAGTAATTTCAGCACCATTAAATATTCCTCTGAAATTAAAAACTACAGTATCTGCAACTTCTTTAGATCGAGTAGCTATAAACCAAGTTTTTTGAGTTTCCTCTCCTTTAGGAATATAAGAATAAGAAAGAGTTTCGTTAATGGTTTTTTTTGTTTCAGGATTAACCCATTTCACAGAAGTTCCTTCTTTAGGAGTAACCATTAAATCAACAACTAATGTATCTCCAATAAATACATCAAACCCTTCCCATGCAGTACCATGAGCATTTCCGCCATTCCCTCTGAAATAAACTTTAAGATCCGAATCAGTTAATTCAGGATTTAAATCATCTTTTTCACACGATGTAGCCATTGCAAGCAAAACAGCAGCTGCACCAATATATTTTAATAACTTCATATTAATTATTTATTTAAGGTTTAGATATAACAATTACTCATTACACCTAAACCTTTATATTATTTGCAAACTATCCTTCTACATTAAACAAAACACCTCTTTTAGCGTCTCCATCCCACCAAACTGGTGCACCCCAAAAGTTTACTCCGTTATTTAAATGATCTTTAATCATATCAACGTTGTAATTCATTTCTGAGTTAGGATAAGCTAAACGACGAGGAATAAGCCCATTAAGTTTAGGATCGGTTTTAGTATGACTAGCAGGTTTTAACAAAGGAAATCCTGAACGTCTCCAGTTAGCAAAACCTTCAATTCCGTTAAAAAAGTTATTTACATAATGCTGACGGTTAATAACCTCAAAAGCACCAGCACTTGCCCAAATAGCATCAATGTAAGTATCAACATCTCCAGCTAAATCAGCATTTGCACCGTAAACACTTATCAACTCGGTAACACTTGCATTTACAGCATTACTAAAACATGTTTTAGCATCTTCTCCTCCATTATTCCAACCATAAGTTGCCATTTCGGCTTTCCAAAGTTCAACTTCAGAATACGATTGATAAATAGTTGACATATCAACTAAAGTAAGTTCTCTACGGATTTGTAAAGCCTTAAAATATCTTGCAATTTTAACCTCTTTACCATTTTTAATTACAGATGTTGTAGCCCAAGTAAATATATTCTCAGCTTCAGTACCTACATCCATTGGATCCCAAAGGAACTTTGCTGCTGGAAAACCAACTAACTTTCCTTCTTTTTTAAGATATTGACTTGTAACATCAACACTTGTTTTAGTAGTTGACTTATACATTAAGTTTGATGAAGCATCGTCAGTGTAAGCACCATAAATACCAAACATCATTGAAAAACGTGGATCGTTATTATCTCTTAAATATCCAGCATAAGTTTCGCAAGCAACAATAATTTCTTCAGAGAAATTCTGAACCTGAGAAAAACCATTTCCTCTAATTTCAGGAGAACCAGATGTACTTACATTCTGATTATCGTGCATTACAATTGCACCATCAGTATACGCTTGAAAAACACCTTCTGCAACAGCACTTTCTGCTTCTGTTTTAGCTAATGCATTATCAACATTAATTAAACGCATTGCAAGACGTAAACGTAAAGAGTTTGCAAACTTTTTCCAGTTTTCGATATTACCTGAGTAAATTAAATCTCCATCAAGATTTTTTTCAGTATCAAACTGAGCTACTGCCTCTTTTAATTCTTTAAAAAAGTCAGTATAAATATCCTTCTGATTATCGTATTTAGGGTGTAAAATACCTTCATCATAACCTTTTACAGCCTCAAAATATGGAACATCGCCATAAGTATCGGTTAACTGAGAAAATACTAAAACCTTCATTATACGCGCAACAGCAGCATAATTTACCAAATGTTCATTTCCTTCTTTATTCGATTCTGTAATAGCATCTTGTAAATCTCCTATATTTCTATAAGAACTTTTCCAGAAATACTCCATATATGATTTATCCTGCTCGTAAACCTGTCCACGAGAAACAGTCCAACCATCAGAAATCATTTGAATAAATGGCATGTGATAAGCTGCCAACGAACGCCATTGAACTTCTCTATCTCCCGAATATCTCAACTGAACAGTACTAACTAACGATTGTGGGTTAGCAACTGTTGATGTAGTTGGGTCGGTATTTAACTCTTCAAAGTGATCGCACGATCCTAGTCCTAATCCTAGTACTAGTACGCCAAGTATGTATTTTGTGATTTTCATTATATTCTTAGAAATTTAAATTTAAATTCACACCGTAACTTCTTCGTTGTGGTAATGAACCATACTCGTAACCTTGTCCGTTACTAATACTATAAGTTGATTCTGGATCGATGTTTGGAACATTAGTCCAAATCAACCATATATTTCTACCAATTAAAGATAAAGTAGCACCTTTAAAATACTTCAATGCTTTAAGTTGATCTCCTTGGAAAGAATATGATAACGACATTTCTCTTAATTTTACATAAGATACATCGTAAATATATGGCGACATAATTTGCTTATTTGCAATGTTTGCATAATAATCTCTTGGATCAACATATACCTTATTTTCTTTATACTGAATATTACCAGCAGCATCTAACCCATTTTCGTAAACAGCATCAACTAAATAACCTCCTGTTGGAGTCCATTCTGAAGGAGTAAACCCACCTTCTAATCTTTTCTTTTCAGATGCAGCCCACTCTTCTCTACCTTCTAAAGTATTTACGTGAGTACCGTATTGGTGAAGTTTAAGGTTTGTCATTGATAAAATATCAGCACCAAACTTCATATCAAGTAATGCTCTAATAGTAAATCCTTTGTAAGAAATTGTGTTTGTAATACCACTAGTAAAGTCGTACTGACCGTTACCTAAAACTTGTTGCTCATCAGAAACAATTGGCTGACCCCAAGTACTGTACTCCTCTGGCTTAGTTTCGTCTTTACCTTTTACAATAATCTTACCATCAAATTGTCCACCTTCAACTCTTTTAAAGTCATAACCAACAATATCTCCATATTTTCCACCTTCTTCGGCTTGAATATAAGAACCAATCCAATCGGCTCTAGAAAGTTCCTGTACTTTAGCTTCGTCGTGTAGTTTAACTACTTTGTTTACGTTTCTAGCCATGTTAATTGTTAAATCCCATCTTAAATCATCCGTTTTAATAGGAACAAAATTAATCATAAGCTCAACTCCACTGTTGTTAATTTCTCCAGCATTAATATAAGCATAGTCATATTTTGAAGCAGAAGAAATAGGTAATCTAACAATTTCATCAAAAGTAGATTGATTATAGTAAGTAACATCCATACCAACTCTCCAATTAAGGAATTTAGCATCTAAACCAACTTCAAAACCTTTAGTTCTCGATGGTTTTAAATCTTTATTAGGTCTAACTGTTGTAGCTTCTGTAGTAAGAGAGTTTGAATTAAACTGGAAAGCGTAGTTAGAGTAAGTTCTACTTAAGTTATAAGGATCAGTATCTCCACCAACCTCAGCATACGAACCTCTTACCTTTGCATACGAAAGGAAGTTAGTTTTTAAATCTTCAAAAGCATTTGTAAGTACAAAGGCTGAAGTTACAGAAGGGTAGAAATAAGAATTATTTTTTTCTGGTAAAGTTGATGACCAGTCGTTACGAGCAGTAACATCAAAATACAAGAAATCTTTATAACCTGTGTTTGCAAAAGCATACAACGAGTTAATTTGTTTTCTAGGGTTTTGGTGTAATAAAGAGAATTCTTTATAGTTATTAATTGATAAAAGCTCTCTAGCAACCTGACCTTTTCCTAATACATCAGTTGTATAGTTTTCGTAACTCATTATGTTACCACCAACACTTCCAGATAAATTCCAGTTATCCGAAATTTGTTTGTTTGCAGATAATAAAAATTCTGTGTTAGTTTCTGTAGTTCTTGCATTTAATTCTCTCATTTCTCCCCACTCAGCAAGCGGTGTAGAAATTGGAGAATAGTTATAGTATAGGTAAGAATAAGTATCTAGTCCTGATTTAACTCTAAGATTTAACCAATCAGTAAAATCATAAGTTAAAGCTAAATAACCCATTGTTCTATTCTTTTTCGAATTGTTAGCCATTTCGTAAAGAGAGAAGTAAGGATTTATTATTCTTGAAGCTGCATTCCAAATTACGTAATTACCAGCATCATCAACTCTAGAATTTTCTAACCAACTTTGATCGAAACTTGCAGGTAATCCAATAAGTGCTAATGCAGTGTTTGCTCCCGAAAATCCTAAATAAGGTCTGTTATCAACATCTTCTAAAGTATAGTTAATTTTAGTATCAAGACTAAACTTATCAGTCATTTTCATTGTACCTCTTAAGTTAAAAGAGTTTCTATGTAAACCACTATTTGGTACAATATCATTCATTCTTACATCAGATGCAGAAAAACGAAAGTTAGCTTGTTCGTTACCTCCCGAAAAAGAAACAGTGTTTTGAAAACTAGTTCCAGTTCTGAAAAACGACTTTATATTATCTTCTTTTACTCCATAATCTCTTAAAGTTCCATCAAAAGACATAAACTCTAAGTTTGGATCCATTTTAGCTCCCCAACTCCACATACCAGTAGCATCACCAATATCTTTTGGAGGAGTTTTAATTCCTTGTCCATACACATACTGTACATCTTCGTACTGACCAACAATATTATCAACCGTAAAGTTAGAAGAGAAATCAACGTTAAATTTAGTTCCACTTCCTTTTTTCCACGATTTTGTAGTAATCAAAATTACACCGTTTGATGCACGAGTACCATATAATGCAGCAGCAGCAGGTCCTTTAAGTACCGACATAGTTTCGATATCATCAGGGTTAATTGAAGAAATACCATCTCCTAAATCCTGACCACCATACTGTCCGGCCTGTCCCATACTTCCGTTATCCATTGGCACACCATCAATTACATATAACGGTTGGTTAGAACCTGTAATTTTAGAGTTACCACGAATTGTTACTTTTGATGAACCACCAGCTCCAGTGTTTCCTTGCTGAATATCAACTCCGGCAACTTTACCTGAAAGTGAATTTACAGCATTTATACTTTTCACTTCGGCAAGTTCCGAACCTCCAACTTTAGAAACAGCATAACCTAACGATTCTTCTTTACGAGAAATACCTAATGCAGTAACAACTACATCATCTAAAATCTCTGAATCTACATTTAACACAACATCTATAGTTGTATTACCTTCTACAGTAACTACTTTGTTAGCGTATCCTATAAAAGAATATTGTAAAGTTTCTCCTTTACTTGCTTTAATGGTATAATTACCATCAAAATCTGTTGTAGCACCTTTTGTTGTTCCTAGAACAATAATACTAACTCCGGGCATAGTTTCCTCATCGTCCGACATCACCACTCCTGATATCTCAATTTCCTGTGCAAATACTTGCATCGAAAACATGAACGATATTACAAAAAAGAGGTAAAATGTAAATCTTTTTCTCATAATCATTTTGGTTTTTAAATTTAAGTTTAGTAACTTAATTATCTTGTAAATACAATCGATTGCATTGGGTGTTAAAAAAAAACAACCAATGCGGTTATTTTTTTTCTCTCTTACAATCTCTTGCTAATATATGCATATTAATAACTAGTCAGTGTAAAAAATACTTTAAACATATTAAATATATCACTACATCATTTAAATGCATTGTTTGCAACATTCAAATCAATGATTACAAACAACATAAGTATATGTTTTAATTTTAAATTAATTATAACTAATTACTGTTAACTAATTAAATAAACAAGGTGTTATTGTTCAGTAATAAAATCATATTGAGAATATTCTTACAAGTAAAAGTATAAGTAGTAATTTTACTTAACAAATTTTAACAAAATACATAGTGTAACTAAAAACATACATTTACAAACACATATTAAACTAAGCACTAATAAACAAGTACTTAGCTACACAATTAAGTTTTATACAACTTTACAAATACATACAAACTATACACTACATCAACTCTAAACTTTTTCTAACACCATTGCTATTCCTTGTCCCACACCGATACACATTGTGCACAAAGCCTTTTTAGCATCAGTATTTTGCATCTGATAATATGCACTTATTACAATACGGGCTCCACTCATACCTAAAGGATGTCCTAATGCAATTGCACCACCCAAAGGATTAATACGTGGATCGTTATCTGCCAAACCTAACTCTCTGCTACACCCTAACGATTGTGCTGCAAAAGCCTCATTAAGTTCTATTAAATCAATATCGTCTAAAGTCAAGCCTAACTTATCTAAAACCTTACGAGTTGCAGGCACAGGTCCCATACCCATAATTCGAGGTAAAACTCCAGCAGTTGCCATTCCTAATATTTTTGCTTTTGGCTGTAAATCATATTTTTTAACAGCATCTGCCGATGCCAATAATAAAGCAGCCGATCCATCATTAACACCCGAAGCATTTCCGGCAGTAATACTTCCGTCGGCACCAGTTATCGACTTTAAGCTATTAAGTTTTTTCAAAGATGTTAATCGTGGATGTTCGTCTTTACAAACCTCAATGGGATCTTTTTTACGCTGAGGAATCATTACCGAAACTATTTCTCGTGCTAACGACCCATTTTTTTGAGCTTCGGCAGCTTTAACCTGACTCCACTGTGCAAAAATATCTTGATCTTCTCGGCTTATATTAAAATCGTTGGCAATATTCTGAGCAGTTTGTATCATACCTTCGGTACCGTACAGCTTTTCCATTTTAGCATTTTCGAAACGCCAACCAATTGAAGTATCGTAAATTTTGGCATTTCTCGAAAAAGCACTTTCTGCCTTCCCCATTACAAACGGAGCTCTCGACATACTCTCTACCCCACCAGCAATCATTAAATCAGTTTCTCCCGATTTTATAGCACGTGCAGCAATACCAATTGCATCCATTCCCGAACCACAAAGCCTATTTACTGTCGACCCTGGTACAGTTTCCGAAAATCCAGCTAATAATGATGCCATACGAGCAACATTTCTGTTATCTTCTCCAGCCTGATTTGCACAACCCATAATAACATCGTCAACTGCTTCCCAATTCATACTCGGATTTCTTTCCATTAAAGTTTGTAATGGAATTGCAGCCAAATCATCGGCTCTAACCGAAGATAAAGCCCCTCCGTAACGCCCAACAGGTGTCCGAATTGCATCGCATATATATACTTCTTTCATATATTTTATTTTTTAATAGGTTAATTAAATTGAGTGTGTTTGTAAAAATGCACACTCAATTTAATTAACCTATATTTTTTTTAAATTATTTATATCATTTAAAGTTTGTAGTGTAATCTCAAATAAACATTGTATAAAAAACACATCAACAAACCCAAATTAGTAATCCCAACCTTATGTAGAAATAACATTACATAAGTAGATGTTTTTACAAACTCAACATTACGTAACTATTAAATTAATAAAATTAAGTACTGAATAATGAACCTTTGATAATTAAAAATTAACCATTATTTAATGTATTTATTCTAGGTTTAAAAAATTTCATGGCTCTGTAAATTGCATCTGTAAATTTATCAATATCGTTTTGAGTCATTGAAGTTGCCATCATACAAGCCAAAGTATTTATCATAACTATATTTTCTTCAAAAAACATATAGTCTAATAAATCATCAATTAAATCTCTTGTTTTTTTATTCTGATAAGTTTCTCGATATGTATTAGGAGCGGTATCAGTAAAATGAAACCTAAACATCGATCCAGCCCCAGTTAAAGTAACAGGCACATCAGCAATTTTCAAAGCTTCTTCAATTTGCTTTTTAGTAGCCGATGTAAAATTATTTAAGTTATTAACAGCGTTTTCGTCAAACATTTCCATTGCCACCCTACCGGCAGTTGTAGAAATTGGATTTGCCGAAAATGTACCAGAATGTGGATGACGTAAAAATTTCTGACGAGGATTAAGAACCTCCATTATTTCAGCTTTTCCAGCCAATGCTCCAATAGGAAATCCTCCTCCTATAATTTTACCTAAAGCTGTTAAATCGGGCTTAACAGAATAATTAGCTTGAGCTCCCGAATAATTAACACGAAATGTTACCACCTCATCAAAAGCCAAAATTGCATTGTTTTTTCTAGTCCAATTATAAACTGCTTTTACAAACGAATCGTTTGCAGGAAACAACCCCACTCTATGAGGAACTGGATCAATTAAAACACAAGCAATATTATCGGCATTTTCATCCAACAATTTTATTGTGCGCTCAATATCGTTATACGGAAAAACAACCACATCGTTAATAACTCCTTTAGGTGTATTCTGAACAACAGGAACAGAATTTGGGTGATTTATATCTCCCCAATTATCAGGATTAGATGTTTGACTAATTTCTGCAAAATCATACGTTCCGTGATAAGCTCCTTCTGCCTTAGCAATTTTCGTTTTACCGGTATATGCTCGTGCTGCTTTTATCATTGTCATTACAGCCTCGGTTCCCGAATTCATGAATCTGATTTTTTCGAAACCAGGTGCACGACTAGTTAATAATTCGGCAAAATCAACTTCCGATTCGGTACCCATTGTATAAGCAGTACCTTTTTGTAATTGATTTGTTACAGCTTCTATAATTTGCGGATTAGCATGACCATGAATTAACGATGCCATATTGTTTGCAAAATCTAATCTACTTGTTCCATCAATATCGGTAATATAACTTCCTTTTGCACTTGCTACGTAATACGGATGAGGCTTACGATAAATAGTATTTCTACTAACTCCGCCAGTAAGCACATTAACTGCACGATTATAAATTTGTTTACTCGACTCCCCTTTTACTTTTTTTGCTATTATTTGTGAGTTCATAACTTTTACATGTTTAATTTGGGATATCTGTTTTGCATTTTAAATGTTTGTAACATTTAGTAATGCCGATAGTAATGCCTATTTTGTTGTTAATTATAAAATCAGCATTACTAACATTACAACAACTATTTTATATTCCGAATTTAAGTTTTACACCAGTACGTTCTTGTAAATACACACTATCAACATTAGGTGCCATTTCTCTAACATACAAACCATCTTTTTTAACATCAATAATTGCTAAATCGGTATAAATAGTTTCAACAATTTGTTTTCCGGTTAGCGGAAAAGTACATTCTTCAATAATTTTTAAATCTCCTTTTTTAGTAACATGCTGTGTAATTACTAAAATACGAGGAACTCCGGCTGTTAAATCCATTGCTCCACCAACTGCGGGTATAGCATTTTTTGCACCAGTTGACCAATTGGCTAAATCTCCTTTTTCGGAAACCTGCATTGCACCAAGTACACAAACATCAATATGTCCGCCACGTATCATTGTAAAACTATCGGCATGATGAAAATAACTTGCTCCTTTTATTGCAGTAACGCATTTTTTACCTGCATTAACCAACTCTCTATCCTCGTTTTCCTTTTCAGGAATAGCTCCCATACCAAGCAATCCGTTTTCGGTTTGATAAATTAGCTCTCTACCTTTAGGCACAAAATCTGCAACTAATTCAGGAATTCCAATTCCTAAATTTACATACGAGCCATCAGGGATGTCAATAGCTACTTTTTCTGCCATTTCAGATCTATCCCATCCTATTTTTTTAGTTTTTTCTACCATGGATAATGTAGTTCAGCTGCCACTAATTCCGATTCGTGTGCAGGGTTATTAATTTCTATTACACCATTTACAAAAATACCTGGAGTAACAACTATTTCAGGGTCAATAGCTCCGGCTTCTACAATTTTTTTTGTTTGAACAATTGTATTTTTGGCAGCAGTACACATAATAGGCCCAAAGTTTCTAGCAGTTGCATGATAAAGTAAGTTACCATAACGATCGGCTTTTTCTGATTTTACCAAAGCAACATCAGCCACCAATCCATATTCCATAACATACTCTACACCATTAAAAACACGTGCTTCCTTACCTTCGGCTAGCGGAGTATTTACCGATGTAGCTGTGTAAAATGCAGGAATACCTGCCCCACCTGCTCTAATACGCTCGGCTAAAGTACCTTGAGGAACTAATTCTAACTCAATTTCTCCAGCCGTATATAATTCTGGAAAAACAGTAGAATTAGCGGTACGAGGAAATGAACAAATCATTTTTTTAACCTGACGATTAGCAATTAAAGCAGCCAATCCAACATTACCACTTCCTGTATTATTACTTACAACAGTGAGGTCTTTTGCTCCATGATCTATTAAAGCATGAATTAATTCAATAGGACTTCCAGCCTCGCCAAAACCTCCTATCATAACCGTCGATCCATCTTTAACAGCACTTATTGCCTCAGCAACAGAATCTATAATTTTATTAATCATAGTTTATATATTTTTGGTTCTCTTACAAATTCTGTCAAATAGTATTAGTTGTTAGTTAAAAGTAAACAGACAAACACAAATCAATTATAAATAAATTTGTTTCATTAGCTTTTTAGCCACCAATAAAAACAGCATTACTAAACTTATAAACAACTGGTTTTAATAAATAACAACATTTGTAAGAGAATCTTTTTTAAAGTATTTTGATAGTTAAATTTGGTAGTAATAAATTAAACAACCACCTCAGTTTTAGCTTCAAGTCCTTTTTCTATTCTTTCCAATTCTTCTTCATAAAAATACTTACCACCACCAAAAGGCTTTAACTTTTCAATTGTATTTTCTATTTCATCATATTCAGCCAAATACACTTTATCAATCCATTCCGGATTACGTGCTTCGTTAAATTTCAATGCAAAAGCTTTTTTACCATCAATATCAACAGTACCAAGCAACGATGTTTTTCCTGCCGATGATGTCATTGTTATATATCGAGATGGACGTGCTACCGATGGCAAACTTCTAAACAATTTACTAAACACCTTATCCATATCGGCTAAAGGAGCTGTAAAATAATGATGTTCTCCGGTTGGGCGTGCACAATACATCGAGTGGAATCCAACTCCTAACATCATTAAAATATGTGCTAAATCAACCCAATTCTGCGCCGATTTATCAACGTCAACTTTTCCGTTATCATCCATAAATAAACTAATATGGTTCATCATCGGACTCTGACTTTTTACATTTACTCCAAACGAACGTAAACGACGTATTGCAGCAATTGTTTGAATATTCATTAGTTCTTTTGGTGCCGAAAAATGACCCATCCAAATTATCTGAACTCCGTTATCGGTTAGCTCTTTAAAAAGATTAAGTGTGTCGTTATACTTTTCTCTTAAAACAATACCTGGATCAAAAGTTAATGCTCTCGATGCAATTCTAATTGTTCGGATATGCATTAATTCCGGATCATTTTTTAAAGGAGCCAAATACTCTTTTAATCTTGCATAAGGCATAAATCCACCATCTCCACCGGTTAGCAGAATATCCGTAATTTCTTTATGTTGCTTTAAATATTTATGTACCGGTGCAACTTCATTCTGAATAAACATATCCTGATCTCCTCTAACCTGAGCATGACGGAAACAATAAGTACAGAACGAAAAACAACTCTGAGTAGTTTTATCGAAAATTAAAAATGCTTGCGGGTATTTATGCTGACTTCCATCAAGAGTTTCTAACTCCCCATCTTCGCTGTAAAAAGATGGACGATTCAATAACTGCTTTCCATCGTGCGGATTTGTGCTTTGTATATATTCGGTTGCAATACTTGTTCTTTGTGCTTCATTTTCGGCATCCAAATATTCTTGTACAATTTTGTCATTAATCATTCCAGGTTGCGGAAATGTTAACTGAAAAACCGAATCGTTTTTATAATCAGTCCAATCAATAGTATTTAAAACATGATTTGTAGTCATAAAACGATAAACTTCAATAAAAAGCTCACGTTCTTTAATATCAGAAAGCTCAATATTATTTGCTTTCAAAATATCGCATATCTCTCTAAAATCTGATAAACCTGAATACCTTTTTGTAGAAGTAAACATTGGTTTAGATTTTACATTTAATCTTGAATGTTGCGGATAATTATTATGCAATTTACTAAGCAAACCTTCTGGTAGTAAATTTTCATTTTCCACAATTCTAATTGCATCATCTTTCATGGCATGACGTGCTATTAGCTCTGTTACGTTACTTTTTTCAATCTTAATCATCTCTTTTGGATTAGTTTTTTCTGATATTAAAACATAACATCAGTTATTAAAGTGCACACCTTTAAACCTCAACTACAAACAGTTACAAATACACTTATTGCAAAACTGTAATTTCAGTATTTATTAAAATATTTATCTGGCATAAAAACCAAACTACTCTTACTTAAAGTAAGTGTATTTTACTTACATGAGCAATATGTTTTTAACAGAAGATTATGATAAATATTAGGAAATTTAAATCAAGAAAAGCTCATCAAATTCAGTTTTAAATCTGATATTATAAATCAGCAATAAATAAATTATTAAATTGAGATAATAGTAGTAAAAACAAACTCAGTATATCAGTAATAAAAAAGTACAAATTGATTTAAAAACAAATGTAAAAACTGGTAATACTTATATTTGATAACCAAATTTTATCAGAATAGATAATGGCAAATAAATTTTGTATTTTTGTTTACACAGCCTCTCAAGCTAAAAACACGCAAATATGATATTCTACAAAAAAACACCACATATAGCTTTATATATAACATTATCAATAATTGTATTAAACCTGGTATCGTGCGGACCATCTGCAAATATTTTTGAACTTAGTACTACAAATAATAATGATGGTATTTATTCGAAAACAAGAACAAAGCAGGTAGCTAGCACAAATTACAAAACAGTTAGTAGCACTGAAAATAGCACTAATAACAACACCCAAAACAATATAAACGATGACGGTTACTATTCTGAAAACGGAATGGTTAATAGTTATATATATAATAGTAACAACAATAACGAAGATGATATTTATTACGATGATAAATATTCAAGCAACTTCAACACTTACACACAAAGCGATTTAAACAGAGACAATAGAAATTATAACGATTACAGTCCTATAATATACAATACAACTAACATTTATAATTCGGGATACGGCTACAACAATAGTATGTATTACGATAATTATGGTTGGGGTTATCCTAGTTATAATTATGGAATTTATCCAGGTTTTTATGCTTCTTATAGATACGGAGGAGGATATGGATATGGAGGTGGATATCATAACTACAACCCATATTATCCGGGGCATAATCATTACGATATTAACGATTACAAAAAAGTTCCTAGAAATAGAAAGAAAAAATCTTCAGTTAGTTCATCGTACAGAAAATCGAACAGGGGAAATAATAACTCTAAACAAAACAACAAAAACTCATATAAAAGTAGAAGTAAACGCACAACAAGCACCAACAGAAATACAAACAGACGAACAAAATCAACTACTACCAAAAAAACTAACACCACTAAAAAAACACAAAATTATACTCAACCTAAAATTGAATATAATACAAACCAAAATAGTAACACCCGAAGTAATAACAGAAATACTAACAATAGAAGACAAAAAACAAACTCGAGAAGGTTAAAATAACAGATTAACTAATCAGTATTTTATTAACTAATTAGTTAATAAAATACTGATAGAACCTATAACCAATAACATGTTTAAAAAATATTGAATACTGCTTTATGCACACATCAACATTATTCATTAATCCATTATTAAAGCATTATTGATGTGTTATTGATATATTATTACTCTGAATACGTTTATTAAATCATAATAAAACCTACACAAAAACACACTCTAACTAATTAGTTTTAACTACTTTAATAACATAAACTAGCACCCATACTAATATTTCAACAATGAAAAACTTACTAATACTAATAGCCCTAATATACTCTTCAACACTACTTTCTCAATCTATAGTTGAGGCAGTAGAATTTTCGAACGAAAGCATTACAGGATCTGCCCGATATAACGCAATGGCTGGAGCTTTTAATGCAATTGGAGGAGAACAATCGTCAACATACATAAACCCTGCTGGTAGTGCTGTGTTTTTAAAAAGCACTTACGGAGTATCTTACGATTTTTCTACAAACACAAATAATTCTGAATTTTACAATCAAAAATCAGAATCCGACGATGTTTATTCTAACATAAATCAAGTTGGTGCTATTTTTTCTATTGACAATAATACTTCATCATCTTTAAACAGGTTTGCTTTCGGAGTAAATTACAACCGTACATTAAACTTTAACAACAATATAACTTACAGCGGAATTAACACAACAAAAGGAAGTTGGGGGCCTGATGACAATACCGTTATTTACGATGGATACAGCTCGTTAATTGCTCCAATTTTAGAATCGGCATCGGGTTACTATACCGACGAATTTCAAGGACTAAGTTATTTAGCCTACGAAACATACTTAATAGATCCAAACCACCCCGACAGTACAAATTTTTATAACAACACCTACCCTACTTATTCAAACGAATATCCTATTTATACTACAAGTGCAATTGCAAACAATAACAAACAACGCTACAATAAAAGCTCATCGGGAAGAGGTGGTGTATATTCTTTTTCGGGTAGTATCAGCATACAAAACACTTTGTATTTAGGAGCTTCATACAACAGCCATAATTTCGAAAAAACAACTAATGACTATATTATAGATGAAGGATTCGACAAAAGCTCGGAGGTAACACGTATAATTTCTAAAGAAACAAGCGATATTAATGCAATGGGCGATAATTTTTCGTTTGGTGCAATATACCGATCAGAGTTTTTAAGATTAGGTGTTTCGTATATATCTCCTATCAGATACAGTATTTCGGACATTTACACAAGTAGTTTAGAAGTAACATATTTCGACAATAATGATCCTTACATTGCACAAGAATACGAATACATAAGCAATTACGAATTGAAAACACCCGGTAAATTAAATGCTGGAATTGCAGTTATAATTAAAAGACTTGGTTTAATAAGTGTAAACTATCAATATATTGATTATAAAAAAGCAAAATTAAACACTTCGGAGTGGGAAGAATATGATTTTTCGGAAGAAAATTACGAGATTACTCAAGAAACAAAAGGAGTACACAACATTAGTATTGGTACCGAATGGGCTGTTTCGTTTATTAATTTAAGAGCTGGATATTCTTATTTACAATCTCCATACAAAAATCTCAAAAACATGTCGGATACCGAAAAAGCATCAATTGGTGCAGGAATAAATTTTAAGAATTGGAACTTAGATTTCTCTTATCAATATCAATGGAAAAAATACAACCATTATATGTATGATAGTTTATTTATTGATGCTACAGAAATTAACAACTCAAAAAGTAACATTACGCTAAGTATGAGGTTTTATATGTAAAATGTAATTTTCATTATCAATAATTGAGTGATTAACCATAAAACACAACCTTGTACTTTAATATTTTACATAGATTTGCATTTATGAAATCAGCAAGTGTAAAAGATATTAAAACAGAATTAAAACATTTTTCTCAAAATGATTTAATTGAAGTTGTTTTACGTTTATCAAAATTTAAGAAAGAAAATAAAGAACTACTTACCTACTTATTGTTTGAGGAAAACAACGATGACTTGTTTATTAAAAACATAAAAGAAGAAATTGATGAGTTATTTAAAGATATAAACTTAAAAAGTTACCATTATATTAAAAAGAGTACACGTAAAATTTTAAAAATTGTTAAAAAATACATTCATTATTCTAGCAGAAAAGAAACCGAAGTTGAGTTGATGATGCATTTTTGTATTAAACTAAAAAAGCTTTCCAATAAACATGAATCGTACGACGAAACTCTCGACAATATACTAAATCGCCAAATTAAATCAATAAAGAAAACTGTATCGAAACTGCACGAAGATTTGCAATACGATTATAATAGAGAAATTGACAAAGTATTATCATAAAAAAAATGCTCAAGA
>JAGLDK010000062.1 GCA_023145615.1 Ichthyobacteriaceae bacterium
TCTTGAGCATTTTTTTTATGATAATTTGAAACTATAAAAATTACTTATTACCTCCCAAAATATCTTTAATACCTCCTAAAGAACTTAATACACCTGAAGCTTCGTAAGGCAAATAAATAGTTTTATTATCCTTTCCTGATGTCATTTCTTTTAAAGTTTCTAAATATCTAACAGCTATAATATAATTTATTGGATCGCTATCTTCTCTTACCGCATTCTGAATTTCTTTAATTGCTTTTGCTTCAGCTTCGGCAATATCAACACGGGCAATTGCTTGTCCTTCGGCTATTAAAATCTGAGATTGTTTATCTCCTTCGGCACGTTTAATTTCTGCCTGACGCTCTCCTTCTGCATTTAATATAAACGCTTGCTGTTGTCCTTCGGCTTTTAATATCTGCGATTGCTTTTCTCCTTCAGCCTCAAGTATCGATGCACGTTTATCTCTTTCGGCACGCATTTGCTTTTCCATTGCATTACGTATATCCTTAGGCGGATTAATATCCTGCAATTCTACTCTATTTACTTTTACACCCCACTTATTTGTGGCATCATCAAGTATTGCTTGTAATTTATTATTAATAGTATCTCTCGATGTTAAAGTTTCATCTAAATCAAGCTCTCCAATAACATTACGTAACGATGTTTGAGTAAGTTTTTCAATAGCCTGTGGAAGGTTCGAAATTTCGTAAACCGCACGTTTAGGATCCATTATTTGAAAATAAATAAGTGCGTTTATTTCTGCAACAATATTATCTCGAGTAATTACGTTTTGTTTCGGAAAATCGTAAACAGCCTCTCTTAAATCAATACGCTGTATTGCACGGTGATGAGTAAACGAACCTCCATCCATGTTTTCGGTTGTATAACGCCAAATTATTTCTCTTGGCTTATCAATTACCGGAATAATAACATTAAATCCCGATTGTAAAGTGGCGTGATATTTTCCTAAACGCTCTATTATTATTGTTTCCGATTGCTGTACAATAAGTAAACCTTTATACACAATTACAATTGCAAATAATGCAATTAATCCTAAAAATATTAACATATTTTTCTTAGTTAGTTAGTTAGTTAGTTAGCTTATCAAGCTTAATTATTAATCTTTTGCACTATCATTATAGTGCTATTTATAGCTACAACCTCAACAGTTTCGCCAGTATTAATTTCAACATTATTGTTTGATTGAGCTCTCCAATTATCTCCATCAATACGTATTCTTCCTTTTTCTTCAAGCAAATTTATTTTTTCGGTAACCAATCCTGTACGACCAATTAACGAATCGGCGTTGGTTTTTGTAACCTTTTTTGATTTATAAAGATATTTTAAAACAAAAGGTCGTATTCCGAAAAACGACAATAAAGTTCCTACCGTAAAAAATAACAATTGCACTTCAACCGAAAAATTTAAAGCTGCAAAAACACTTGCCAAAAAAGCACCAATTCCAATACAAGCTAAAACAAAACCAGGTGTAAAAACTTCCAGAATCATTAATATAACTCCTAAATAAAGCCAAGTTTCCCAAGTAAATAAAATCTCCATACTCCTATTTTTAAATAAAAACCTCCAATACAAAAAAATTGGAGGTTTTTAAAAATGTTAATTAAATACTACCACTCAATGGCTTTATAAAATTTCTCAGCAAATCGGCGTTCCACAACATCGCACGAATAATTAAACTTCTGTTTAATATTTTCAGCTTTTGTTGATAGCAACTCAAACTTAGCATCTGGCTTATTATCTAAGAACTTTACAATCTCAATATTCACATCACCTGCATCATTCAATCCATTAATTCCAAACTGCTTTGCAATATCAAATAATTGAGTAATATTTACTTTCTCGGTTTTTGTTGAAAATTTAGCTTCGAAAGTTTGAATGTATTTTTGAGTATTAGTGTACGAACCGCTATTTTCTGGAGCAAAAGATGCTGGCAAAATAACATCGGCTTGCTGTGCTGTTTCAGTCATAAAATAATCCTGAACAACTACAAAATCAAGCTCCGAAATTTGCTTTAAAACAACTTCTTTATCTGCTAACGAACCTGCAACATTTCCAATAGGATCTTCTCCAAAAATAAACGCATTCTTAAGTTTACCTTCAGCCAACAACTCTTCTACATTATTAACTTCAGTATTTAAACCATCAACACCCCAAACATTCTGCATTTTTTCAACCGAACTAACACACTGTTTAGCTCCTGTTGCCAACGCACTATCAATACCCATATCAATTAAACCATGAGAATTGTTTTTGTCTTTTAACGCAATAATTCCGTTTGCAATTTTACTTAGCTTACCACTAATTAAAGCAAGGTTTTTAATTTCCTGAGCTGTAGCACCATCAATATTTTGTTCGGCAAACACAATAATATTACGTTGTTCGTTTAAATATTTTTTAGCAAATTTCGAAATTATCTTTTCGTTTTCTACACCTGATTTATCAACCAAAGTAGCAAAATCTTCTTTCAACGCCTCAGTTTTATAAGCATCAAAACCTTTTACTCTGTCGTTAATGAAAAGCATATTCTCTTCACCTTTAAACATTATATAATGGTTTACAGCTTTAAAAAAGTTGTAGTACGATTTAATTTCGGTTTTTGCAGTGTACTTATAATCTAAATCAATTGAATTTTCAGATGCAATAAGCTCTACATTAACCTTATTAATTTTATGTGCGTTATGTATTTTATAACTTACAACCGGATGAGTTTTTGTAATATCATCGCCTAAAATATATACAGTTTCTGTTTCTTTAATTTGATTAAAAGGAACATTTGCTTCCGATATATTTTGAAAATAAGCACTCTTTCCGAAGTTAGAGAAACTACCAACATTGTTTGTTTTTACACCAGCACGGGCTATTTTCTGAAGCATATACATTTCTTCATTCGAATATCTAGCACCTATTGTAAACAAGTTTTCATCGGCCTTAACTTTGCTTACATTTTCTTTTATCAAAGCATAAGCTTCGTTCCAAGTAATTTCGGCAAACTTACCATTATCAAGTTTTTTACGAGGCTTAACAATTCTTGATGAATCGTTTAAATAATCGTATCCAAACTTAGCCATCTGACAAATATTTCCATCAGCATTAATTTGCCCTTCTGCACCTACAACCTTCATAACAAACTCGTTATGATGTTTAATATTGATAGTACAACCTACCGAACAGAAATTACAAATAGTTTCGGCACTATACTCAACAACAGGCCCTGGCTTATGACGGAAGTTTTCTGAAATAGCTCCAGTAGGGCAAGTAGAAATACAAAGTCCACAACTCTCGCAAGTAGTATCAAGCAACGAAAGTCCCATACTTGGCGCAACAACAGTATCAAATCCACGGTTAACAAGTCCTAATGCACCAGCACCAACAACTTCGTCGCAAATTCGTACACAACGTGCACAAAGTATACATTTGTTATTATCTATTTCAATAAACGGATGACGGAAATCAACTTGATGTTCGTGATAATCTCCTGCATATTTTTTCTGATCGGCTTCGTATTCTGTACTGTATTTTTTCAAATCACAATCGTAATACTCAACACAACCACACTCTAAACAACGTGCTGCCTCCGATTTACAAACCTCTTCGCTTGCATATCCAAGTTCTACTTCTTCGAAATTAAATCTATCATCAGCATTTAAAACCGGCATTTCCTGACGGTGCTGAAGTGCAAATTTACCTGCATATTCTTTAGTTTCTTGAGCCTTAAAATTATCTTTTTTACTCAAAAACTCTGGTTTAGCAACTTTAATTTCTTGCCCTGTTAAATACTGATGACAAGATTCAGAAGCAGTTTTTGCCTGTGCAATAGCCTCAATAATTGTAGCCGCACCGGTTACTCCATCTCCTGCTGCAAATACCGAAGGAATTCCTGTTTGTAAAGTTTCCTCGTTTGCATCAATATTACCCCAACGATTTAACTCTAACTTTCCACCATCGGCAAACTTGTTGATATCATCAATAAAATCAGCCTCAGTTTTCTGACCAATAGCAGCAAGTATATAATCTAAATTCAATTCGTAATCCGAACCTTCAACAGCCATAGGTCTTCTACGTCCAGAAGCGTCAGGTTCTCCAAGTTCCATTTTCAACATAGTAACAGATTTTAAAACTCCGTTATCATCTTTGTTTACTTTCTTAGGATTTGAAAGGAATAAATATTCAACACCTTCTAATTTCGATTCATGAATTTCAATTGGGTTAGCTGGCATTTCGGCTTCAGTTCTACGATATATTACGTAAACCTTTTCGGCTCCACAACGCACAGCAGTACGGCAACAGTCCATTGCTGTGTTTCCACCTCCAACTACTGCAACTGTTTTACCCGACAAGTCTAACTTCTGACCAGTCATTTCCATGTTTTTCAAGAAATCAATTCCAGAAAACACATTTTGAGCATCATCTCCTTCAGTACCAATTAAAGTACCTTTCTGAGATCCAATTGTTAATATTGTAGAGTTGTAATCTTTTTTAATTTGCTCGTAACTAATGTCACTACCAAGTTTCTGATTATAAGTAATTGTTGCACCTAAATCAGTTATATTTTTAACCTCAGCATCTAACACGTCATTTGGCAAACGATATTCTGGAATACCATAACGTAACCAACCTCCCGATTTTGGAGCAGCCTCGAATATATCAACCTGATGACCTTTTATTTGCAAGAAATGTGCAGCCGATAATCCACCAGGACCAGCACCAATAACAGCAATTTTCTTTCCTGTTGATGGTAATACTTCTGGAATAAATTTGTTTTCCGACATTAAATCGTAATCCGAAGCAAAACGCTTCATATAATCAATTCCAACCGGAGCACCTTCGTCAAGCAAGTTTCTTCTACAAGCAGCCTCACAAGGACGCACACAAACACGTCCGCAAATTGCTGGCAACGGGTTAGTTTCCTTAATAAGTTCAACAGCATCAGAGTATCTTTCCTTTTCAATTAAAGAAATATATCCTTGAACATCAACACCCGCCGGACAAGTTTGAGTACACGGTGCCTGACAATCGGCATAGTGGTTACTCATAATTAAATCTAACGCAGTTTTACGCGATGCATGTATTGAATCGTTATCAGTAACAACCTTCATACCCTCGTTAACCTTTGTTGAGCAACTAGGTTGATGACCTCTCATACCCTCAACTTCAACCACACAAAGGTAGCACGAGCTAAAAGGCTCTAAACGAGGATCGTTACATAAAGTTGGTATTTCAACACCCTCTCTTTTGGCTACCTGCAATACAGTTTCGCCTTCTTGAGCTTCAACGGTTTTTCCGTTTAGCTCTATATTTAATTGTTTCATTTTTCTTGTTTTGTTCGTGATAATAATGATATTGATTTACCTAATATCATTATCATCAAGTTCTATCTCGTTATATTACGAAACTAATATCGAATCAAAGTTACAAGCATCATCACATGCTCCACACTGAATACACAAATCTTGATCGATAAAATGCACCTGTTTTTTACCTCCTGATATAGCATCAACCGGACATTTACGGGCACATAAAGTACAACCCGTACAAGCATCGGCAACTACTGTATAAGTTAATAGTGGTTTACAAACTTTGGCTTCACATTTTTTATTAAAAATGTGATCTTCGTATTCGTGTCGGAAATATTTTAGAGTTGTAAGAACTGGATTTGGTGCAGTTTGACCTAATCCACAAAGAGAGTTTTCTTTAATTTGTCCTGATAATTCTTCAAGCAATTCAATATCTCCTTCTTTTCCTTTACCATCCGTAATTCTTGTTAAAATTTCTAACATACGTTTTGTACCCATACGGCAAAAAGTACACTTACCACAACTTTCTTGTTGAGTAAAGTTTAAGAAAAATTTAGCCAAATCAACCATACAAGTTGCCTCGTCCATAACAACCATTCCACCCGATCCCATAATGGCACCTGTTGAATTTACCGAATCGTAATCAACCGGAGTATCAAGTAAACTTTCTGGAATACAACCACCAGAAGGTCCTCCAAGCTGAACGGCTTTGAACTTTCCGTTATCCTGAATTCCTCCACCTAAATCAAAAATAATTTCACGTAAAGTCATACCCATTGGCACCTCTACTAAACCACCTTTTTTAATTTTTCCGGTTAAGGCAAATACTTTTGTACCCTTACTTTTTTCAGTTCCGTATTTGTTGTACGATTCTGGACCGTTTAAAATTATATACGGAATATTTGCAAGAGTTTCAACGTTATTTATGTTTGTTGGTTTTTTCCAAAGACCCGAAGCTGCAGGAAATGGAGGACGTTTACGAGGCATTCCTCTTTCTCCTTCAACCGATGCAATAAGTGCAGTTTCTTCTCCACAAACAAAAGCACCAGCTCCTTCTTTTACATAAATATCGAAATTAAAATCTTTTATTCCCGAAGCATTTTTTCCTAAATACCCTCTTTCTCTAGCCTGAACTATTGCAATATTTAAACGCTTTATTGCCAACGGATATTCCGCTCTACAATAAATAACACCCTGATTTGCTCCAATAGCATAAGCTCCAATTATCATACCCTCAAGTATAGCATGTGGATCTCCTTCTAAAAGAGAACGATCCATAAATGCACCTGGATCTCCTTCATCGGCATTACAAATAATATACTTATCGTCGGATACACTTGCGTTAGCAAATTTCCATTTTAAACCTGTTGGAAAACCTCCTCCACCACGTCCACGAATACCCGAATCTAAAATATCCTTAATAACACCAGCATCAGTTTTACCTTCCGATCCAATTTTCTGAATTGCCTTATAAGCATTTCTTTCTTCAGCCTCCTCTAACGATTCTGGATCCATATATCCACAATTACGCAAGGCAATTTTTTCTTGTCCGTTTACATAAGAATCTTCAGAAGTTTCGAACTTATCCGATTTCACAACATACTCTTTTACAGGAGTATTATTTTTAACATGACTTTCTAATATTTCCTTGGCCTTTTTCTCATCAATTCCACCATACAAATAATATCCAGTTTCATCAATAATTTCAACCAAAGGCTCAGCATAACACATACCAACGCACGATGTTTTACTCAACTCTATATCTAACTGTTCGTCAACGGTTTTTAAACCCTCCAGAACATCGTAAGTTTTGTTGGCACCAGCTGCTATACCGCAACTTCCCATACCTACTATTACTTTTGTTTTCATAAATAAATTACTTTATAGTTATCCGCTACGCTTTTGAACATCAGCATAATTTTAGCAAACATAAAACCTGTGTATGTTTCATAAAACATTAGCTTAATTATTGCTAAATATTGTTTTCAGAAACCAAGTATGTAAGTTATCAAACACCATTTAGGCATAAGGTAACATGTTAGCTTTTACTACGAATTTTTCTTAACCTGCTTTATAATTTTAGAAGCTGCTTTTCCATCTAAATTACCGTATGTATCATCGCCTATCATCATAACCGGAGCAAGAGAACAACAACCTAAACATGCAACCGACTCTAAAGTAAACAAACCATCCTCAGTAGTTTCGCCATCTTTAATACCCAAATTATCTTCTAAAGCTGTAGTTAAAGCTCTTGCATTTTGAACATGACAAGCAGTACCATGACAAACTTTTACTATATTTTTACCTACCGGATTTAACCTAAACTGAGCATAAAATGTTGCCACTCCATACATATCGGCAAGCTTTAAACCTGCTTCGTTACTAATTTTATCAAATGCCTTTTCTGGCAAATAACCATAAATATCCTGTACGGATTGAAGAATAGGTATGAGATTTCCCTTCTTTCCTCTGTACTTTTCTATTACTGCATCAATTTTAGACAAGTCCTCTACTGGCTGATTGTTAAAAACCGGAGCGGTAACTACTCTGGAAATACGCATGTTGTATAATTTTAGTTATGTTTTATTCTTTTTTCAAATTAACGAATAAAAGTATTTTATTAACGCAATATAAAGCATGAGAATTGTTTGTTTTTTCACAATTTATAATTGTTTTAAATAAACTGTATTTTTCGAAAAAACACACACAAAAAAAAGACCTTACTTTTAAGTAAGATCTTTTTTTTGTGCACTTAAAATACTTTATATAAATCTATATCAAAACAAATATATTTTAAAATTCAACAAAACAATTAATCAATAGTTGGCATGTTAGTTTTAAAATCTTCTGTACACATAAGCTCAACTTCTTCCATATCTTCATTATTATTTACGGTAATAACCTCTCCGTTTTCGAAAGAAACTTTTACAGGATATTGCAATATAGGATTAACTAAACTAGTAGGCATTTCATCGGTTGCGCTATCTGTATTAGGTTCTATTAAATCAGTATAAAATAAATCATTATATTCTTCTTTGCTATTAACAGTAACAACTTTATTATCAGCTAAAATATAATTTACAGGATATTGAAAAACATAGCATTCATAATTTAAATCAATAGGTAAAGGTTCGTAAATAGAAACACATTTTTCTTCTAACTCAATAAGTTCATTTCTGTTATTTACAACAATAATATCTCCATCGTAAAATAATACTTTTACAGGAAATTGTAAAGAGTACCCTATATCAGTAACTATACCACCTCCTACATTTCCAGGCTCAACAACTACATCAGTGTCTTTACCATTACCATAATCGTTGTAAATAATTATTTCGTTTGTAACATCTCCTCCCTCTATTACATTCTCAGGGCACTTATCTCCATCAGGTAATTCTACATAATTATCATTAAGTATATACCATTCTTTAATTAATTGCCAATCTTTATTACTCGATATTGTAATAATAGAATTATCCGACATAACGTAATTTACAGGATACAATATCACAAAACAACTATTCATAACACCTTTATCATTGTCATTATACACATCGTCATCACCATCATCGTAACATTTAATTTCCAATGCTTCAAGTTCGTTAGCATTTTTTATAGTAACACTATCATTACCTTCAAAAGTTACACTAACAGGGTATTTCATTTTAGGTTGCTCGTTAGAGTCAGGATTCATTAAGTACCAGCTTTTAATAGTTGCCCATCCTTGTTCGTTTTCAATAATAATTCTTACACCCGACAAAGTAAACTCTACAGGATAAACAAGCTCAAAACACTCTCTTCTATTAACTTCCTCCATCGGATTTTTAACCTCCCAACCATCAACAGCATAACCTGCTTCAGGTCTGCCTTCCGATAAATCTTCAGCAACATCAATTCCTCCATTAACACCTTTATTAGCCCCTTCATTAGCAAGAGCATTGCTAGTAACTTTTAACTCTCTACCGTTAACATCAAAATAAGTTTTTTGCTGTACACCAACTCTAACACCTTTTTCTCTGCGTAATAAAACCTCATAACCAAGTTTATAGGCAACTAAAATTTTACCAGCATAATCATAAGCATAATCGTTTTTAATAACGTCTTTCGAGTTTGAAGGCAAATCAACAAACGCAACTTCTTTTTTTGCGTTATAATCTTTAATAGCCATTATAAGCGATGCATCATCTAAAACCGATTCATCTATGTTAAGTTTTTCATCACCTTTGTTACACGATGATATTGCTCCGACAATTAAAATGCCAAAGAAAAAAAACATTTTAGAGTTAAAAAACTTCTTCATAATTTAAAATTTTGTTAGTGTAGTTTCTTGTTTTTTTTTCAAGTAAAATAAAACTGTAATATTAAAATTTGCACATATATACAGTTATATACAAACTATTGATAATTGATTATGCAATTTAGTGAAAAACTAAAAAAAGTGGCACCAATAAATATTAAAAAACATAGCCTTATCTACAAAATAAATGTGCATATAGTTACATTATAAATACTGATAAATTTAGCAAAAACAAACACTATATCTCCATAATATACAAACCACTACCATAAGGCAACTGAAAACTTTCGGCTTTACTAAAAATATCTTTTAGCTCATTACAAATATTACTTTTAAAATGTTTGTAATCGCTACGTTCCATAAACTCCAAAATTCTTACAAAATGTGGAGTATCTCCTTTAAAATCGTGCAGTACAACATATTGTTTCGAAACACGTTTCATCTCTAACAATATTTTTTCTCTTTTATCTTTTGTAACTCCATGTATAACCAACGATGCGGTTACAATATCAAACGAGTTATCATCAATACTCGAAAGATCCTCAGCATCTCCTATTTCAAACATTATTTCAGGAAAATCTCTTGAACTTTCGTAAACCATTTTTTCGGCAAAATCAATTCCTTTTACACTCTTTGCACCATGTTGCAAAAACGAAGCTCCCCATACACCTGTTCCACTTCCAATATCTAAAACAGTTTTGTTATTTATATCAATTTTAGATGTAAGTTTTTTCATTATTTTAACATAACCCTTACCCAAAAAATTATTCATACGGGCATAAATAGGTGCTATTAAATTGAAAATAAATTCGGCTCTTTTATTCTGATCTTTAGAAAAATAATACTTTATACTCATATTATAATATTTGAAAAAATTATATGCACAACTATTTAAACCAACTGAATTAAAAACCTATTTCTTATTTCTGTAAAATTTAAATAATCTAACTCATTTTGTAATTGCTGAAGTTTCTGCAACATTTTATTAACAAACTTTTGATGTGCTACACTTTCAACATTAAAAGGACGATGTTTTGATGATGATATTATTTTATCAACTCTTTCAATATCAATTTTGGTACTTTTTGATATTAAATTATCCGATAGTTTTTCCCAAATATAATCGGTAGCCAAATTATTAGGATGAATTAAATCTCTATCAAAAAATCGGTAATCTCTTAACTCATCAATCAGCAATTCGTACGACGGAAAATATTCAGAATTAAAAATATTAGTAAGCTCGTTAATTGCCAAATGCAAAGTTGATTTACTTAAATTATTATTATGTGCTCCATCGGCCCAATGACGCACCGGACTAACCGTAAACGTAATTTCAAGCTTAGAATTTACTGCCCTAAGTTTATTAATTACAACTGTAGCATATTCAACAATTTCATTAACAGTAAGCAGTTTTTTATTGAATTCTTTTTGTGGTATTTTATGACAATTAGCCACAAGTTGGTTATTGTTTATAAAATAATAAATCCAAGCCGTACCGAATGTTAAAAACATAAAATCAGCATTTTTTATAAACCCCGATACACGCTTTAATATACTATTTGAATTATTAATTGCATCGTTTAAATTGCTAAACGATAATTCGCCATGCAAATCTAAATTAACCCATTTTTCATTTCTAAATATCCAATCATCTTCTGTAAAATAATTTTCTTCAATTGATCGTTCAATTAACTTCAAAATAGAAATAGGATTAAAAATAACGCCAAAAGGATTTACTTCGGTATTAAACAAACTATCCTTAAACTTATTGCCAATATTGCCCGAAAAACACGATCCTAAAAACAATAATTTATGGTTATAGTTAATATACTTTTTGGGTGGATATATTTTTACTTCCGATATTAATTTCATGCTGAGTTATTTTTCGATTTAATCTAAGATTATCAACATGCAATTTATATCAATTAAACATTAAAGTACATGGTTATATCTTGGTCTTTTAAAATTTTAATTTGGTTCTCTTACAAGTTCAGCTATTTACCATAAAGCCTTTAAACCTAAATGAAAAATCAATAAACAATACTCGTTTTTAAACACAAAAAAAGCCGATAAGAGAACTACATCTTATCGACTTAAATTAAAAACTAACTAAACTAAATTATAAAACCATTGTCATTAGGGCTGCAATTACTGCATAAACCACCAACACTTTAACTGTTTTTTTCAGAATATAACCTTCCATATTTACAATACCTAATACCGAACTTACGGCTACAATATTATTAATACAAACCATGTTACCCATTGCTCCACCTACCGATTGGGTAGCCAAGATTAAGGTTCTATCTAAGCCCATATCAAGTGCAATTGAGTTCTGAATTACTCCGAATGTAAGGTTTGAAATTGTACCCGATCCTGAGAAAAACGATCCAACAGCTCCTAGTACTGCCGAGAAATACTGCCACGATTCTCCGGTAACCTGACTCAACGAATTACCAATCATACCAACTGCCGATAACGATTCTGCACCATTAACACTTGCAGGTACTAGCATCATAAGATTTACAAAAATTAACGCTCCGAAAAGTGCTATTGATGTATTTTTCATTTTATCAACACTTCCTTTAAAAACAGTAATTGCTTCTCCTTTTGGAGTTTTAAATAAAAAGAATGTAATTAACACGATAAAACCAAATGGCATAATTGATGGTACATATAATAATTTATGAGACCATGATGCACTTGTGCCAAATATACTTTCAAGCCCCAAGGTTAGCGATGGGCTCATCCAAAAATTACCAAAAGATCCAAGCGGTAAATCAAACATGTGCTCGGTACTTGTAATAAGTTGATTAATTCCTAACTGAGGAATACGTGTAATTACTAAAATTAATACCGTTCCCCAAAGCGGAAAAGATGCTTTTAGTAATTCTTTAACAGGTACTTCTTTAAACTTCTTAGATGTTGCATCTTCTTGTTTTGCAAGTCCAATACCGTTTTTAGCCAAAATTACAGAACCAATTAGTCCGATAAATCCACCTATTAAAGCAGGAAATTCGTAGTTATAAAATGCAATTACTATATAAGGAATTACTGTTAAGAATATACTTAAGTATATAAACACAATATTCTTTTTAATTTCTTTTTTTGTTGCTACAAATGTTAATGCCAAAATAGGAATTACCAATGCTGCTACACCATGTATAATTGCCGATTTAGAACCAACTTCAAGCATTTCGGCATGAGTGATATCTGTAATATTTGAAAAACCAAACCAAGTTGGAGTACCTACTGCACCAAACGATACAGGTACTGAATTCATAATTAAAGCCATAATTGCAACCTCAACAACCGGAAACCCTAAACCTACTAATATTGGTGCGGCTAAAGCTGCTGGAGTTCCAAACCCACTTGCTCCTTCAATTAAAAACGGAAACGCCCAACCAACAATCATTAACTGTGCAATTTTGTTATTCGAAATTGTGTTTAACCAATTCTGAATAGTTTTCATTGCTCCGGTATAATTCATGGTTTGGAAAAGGAAAATAGCTCCCCAAATTACCAAAATTGGTGTCCACGATGTTAAGAATCCTTTTACAACAGCAGCATGTACCTCGTTAGGATTTTGCTCAAATATTATTATTGATATAAAATACACCAACATAGCCACAATAGGCAATGCTCTGAACGATGGCATACTTTCTTTTTTTGTCATTAAGTATATTAAAAATACTATCGGGAAAAATGAAAAAATCAACTGCATAATCTATCTTATATTAAATAATATTGTGTACTCTATTGTCATTTTATCGGTTAAATGAAAGAAAAATTAAATACACAACATAACAGTTGCAGTAAATAACAAGCTACACACGATAAATAACATATTTTACAACCTATATTATTTTCCATATATGATATGTATCATGTATTTTTACATCTATAATAAATTTTACATATTTTATATTAAAAAATAAACAAGTAACGCCTCATTAAATAAATTTAATGAGGCGTTACTTGTTTAATACACTTTTCAACAAAAAAAACACTAATTGTTTGTTACTTTATCTTTTACTTAAATAATTACATCAATGCTTACTTTTTACATTAAACCTTATATTAAACTTAGATTCAATTAATAAAAGTAAACGCTACAACTCCGATAATTCAAGCAATTTATTTCCGGTAAGCCTGTTTACAGTCCACCCTGTTAACGATTCGGCACCTATTGAATTATAAAAATCAATTGCAGGTTTATTCCAATTTAAAACCGACCATTCTAAACGTCCATAATTATTATCAATAGCAATTTTTGCTAATTCAGATAATAAGCCTTTTCCAATTCCTTTGCTTCTCATGTTTTTGGTAACATATAAATCTTCGAGATATATTCCACGTTTAGCCAAAAAAGTAGAATACGAATAAAAATATATTGCATAAGCAACAACTACACCGTTTACCTCAGCCACTAAAACCTCAGCATGATTATCATCGAATAACGATTTTTCTAAATCAGAAACCGATGCTTTTACTTCATCTTCTAACTTTTCGTAAACTGCCAATTCGGTAATTAATTCATGAATGTATTTTGCATCACTGCGTTCTGCTTTTCTAATATTCATAATAAAATATATTTATTAATTTTTCAACTTTCTTATATTCAACTAATAAACACTACTGATTTTAGAGTATTAAATTGATAGTTACACATTTATAATTTAACAAAATATTTTGTTAATCATTATCTCCATCAATTAAATCTCCTAATCCACCTAAAATTCCACCTTCTCCTCTTCGTTTACCACCATTACCAGGAACTAACGAAAATAAACGTCCTGCCATACGGCTAATTGGCAACGACTGAACCCAAATTGTACCAGGACCTTCTAAACGAACAAAGAAAAAACCTTCGCCACCAAACAACGAATTTTTTATTCCTCCTACCCTTTCAATATCATAATCTACACTATTAGTAAATGCTACTAAACTTCCGGTATCAACTTTTAAAACCTCTCCGGGTTGCAAATCTTTTTTATAAAGTGTTCCTCCAGCATGAATAAATGCAAGTCCATCTCCTTCTAATTTCTGAAGTACAAAACCTTCTCCTCCAAAAAATGCAGCACCAAGTTTTTTAGTAAACTCAATTCCTATTTCTACACCTTTAGCAGCACATACAAACGAATCTTTCTGACAAACTACCTTTCCGTTATACTCCGATAAATCAACCGGAATTATAGAACCTGGAAAAGGCGATGCAAACGAAACATGTTTTTTACCTTCTTTGGTATTTGTAAAAGCAGTCATAAACAAACTTTCTCCGGTAAGCACACGTTTTCCGGCAGAAAACAATTTACCCATTATGCTATTATTTTTTTCGCTACCATCTCCAAAAATAGTTTCCATTTCAATAGCTTCATCCATCATCATCATAGCACCCGATTCGGCTACTACGGTTTCTTGTGGATCAAGTTCAATTTCGACAAACTGCATGTCATCGCCATAAATTTTGTAATCAATTTCGTGTGAGTTCATTTTTTATATTTTAAAGTTTACTCAGTTAAATTACTAATTTATAGCGTAAATACCTTACTCCTATAAAAACTAAATTTCATCATCAACACTCCATTAAATTACAAATTAACAATGTGCAATTATCAAGTTTTATCTAAAAAAAACTTAATTAATAAAGCAAAAAAAAGCCTGCATCAATATTGATACAGGCTTTTTTTTATGTGTATTTTTTTTTAAAACTTCTTTCCTATAGTAATAGAAAGAGTATATGCAGTGTGCGATTCAGCTTTTATATCATAAATAAACGCTGGTGTAATATCCCATTCTTCAGGAAGTTCGAAAGCATATTCTGCTCCAACTCTTACAACCCAAAGGTCTTCATTTTTTTCAAATTCATAACCTCCACCAGCAAACAAACCTAAATGTCCGTAAACCTCGTAACCTAAAACAATAGCTGTTAAAAAAGCATTTTCTCTTACACTTTCTAATTCACCTTCTTTACCTTTTATAGTATAAGATTGAAATTCAATTTCGTTAATCCATTTTACCGAAAATTTATGATTGAAAAAAAACTGTAACTCCAAACCATCTGTTGGTATAAATTGTGGCGATGCATCTCCATCTGAAAGATGAATAGCAGGAATATAACTCTGACTAAATGCAAGGGCTACTCTAAATCTTTTAAAATCCGAATTTTGATGTTTTTGCTTATCTCCATGCAAGTTATCTCCTCCTACACGCGAAGTACGATGACCTATCTCCATATTACTTTTACTTTTTTGACTGTAACTCAATCTTTGAGATTGGGCACTAACAAAAAAAGGCAATAATAAAGCTACAAATAGTATTAATTTTTTCATAAAACAAATTTTGAATGTGTGGTTTAAATTGAATTAAAACATTTAATTCTTTTTAAATTTGGTACTCAAACAACTTCCTTCTAAAAAGTTTATCAAGAAATTATTTACACCTCCATTCAAAATATACATTTCTACATCATTCTCGAAACAAATCTCGGCAGCGTCTAATTTAGTCGACATACCACCTGTTCCTAACGAACTTTCACGTTCATCAACATACTTTCTGGCTTTCGATAAATCGTTAACCTCCTCTATTAATTTGGCATCTTTATGCTTGTGCGGATTCTTAGTATAAATACCATTTATATCAGAAACCAACACCAAAGTATCGGCATTAATTAACGATGCAACATAAGCCGAAAGTCTATCATTATCTCCAACAACAATTTCTTTTGTCGAAACAGTATCATTTTCATTTACAATAGGTATATAATTGTATTTCAACAATTCTTCTATGGTATTTTTTGTATTCTCTCGTCCTCTTGGTCTATCAAAATCATGATATGTTAACAAACACTGAGCCGTAAACAAATTAAAATCTCTAAAAACCTCATTGTAAATATTCAACAACAAAGGTTGACCAATTGCCGATTTTGCTTGTTTTGATTTTACCTCATCATTTGCATCCCAACCCTGACGACTTATTAACTGATTTGCAGCAGCCACAGCACCAGAAGAAACAAGTACAATATCCCATTCATCTCGTAGCTTATCAATCTGACGAGCTATATCCTCTACCTTACCTCTCGAAATTTTATCAGTTTCGGCAGTAAGGGTAGAACTTCCTATTTTAAGTACTAATCTTTTCTTCATTATTTTAAGCCATACAATAAGTAATGGTTAATTTTTAATTGTCAATGGTTAATTATCATGCACCTATAAACACTAGTTAAATTAGATAACAAGTAAACAATATAAATGCTTACTTGTTATCTAAAATCTATAGATTTTGTTCACTCGTTAATTTTAAATTTTATCAAAAAAATTATCTAATTTGTCCTTCTCCAAAAATAAACCACTTATTAGTAACAAGTTCTCCTAAACCTAATGGTCCACGGAAATGTAATTTCTGAGTTGAAATTGCAATTTCTGCACCAAACCCAAACTCTCCACCGTCGGTAAATCGTGTTGAAGCATTATGATAAACAGCAGCACAATCAACTTCGTTCTGAAATTTTGCAGCAGTATCGTTATTACTTGTTACAATTACAGCCGAGTGTCCTCCCGAGTATTTATTAATTAATTCAATAGCTTCGTCAACATTATTTACTGTTGATTGCATCATTTTAGCCGATAAAAATTCTTCAGCATAAATTGAATCGTCAGTAATTTGTTTAATATTTTCATTCATTAAGCAAGTTGATTTATCTCCATAAACCTCTATGCCCATTTCCTCTAATTTTTTATATACCGATTTTATTTTATCATCTAAGTTTTCAATATTTTTATTGAAAAGAACTTTATCTAAAGCATTACAAACACTTAATCTGCTTTTTCCGTTTAAAATAATACTTGTTGCCATTTCAAAATCCGACTCTACATCAACATAAAGAAAATTATTACCACGACCAGAAACAATAACCGGAGCTGTAGAATTTTGTTTTATATAATTAATTAATCCCTCTCCTCCACGTGGAATAATTAAATCAACTTTTTCTCCTCTTTCGTTTCTAATAAGCTTTTGAACTTCCTCTCTTGGCAAATCTAAATATGTAACATAACTAGTACTTACACCGTGCTTATTAAGTGCTTCATGCCAAAGTTCAACCAAAAATAAATTTGATAAACGTGCTTCTTTACCACCCTTTAAAATAATTTTATTTCCAGCTTTAAATGCAGTAATAGCAGCTTCAATAGTAACATCTGGACGAGATTCGTAAATAATAAGAATATTTCCGAAAGGAACTTTTCTATTTTCAATTCTCATTCCATTAGTAGGATGCTCGCCTTTATAAATTACTCCACCTTCAGGATCGGGCAACGATATAATTTGATTTACAGCTGCCGACATTCCATCTACCTTCTTTTCATCAACCTTTAATCTATCTAAAAGAGAATCGTCTAAATCGGGTACAGAAGCAATATCTTTTTTGTTAACCGCAATTATTTCTTGTTTGTTAGCTAATATCAACTCCGAAAGAGTTTTTAATACAGCATTTTTTGTATTTGTATTCATATCCGTTAGTATTTAGAGCTAATTTGATTAAACTTTACAATTAAAGTCACGCAAAAATAAGAAAGGATATTGGGTGGGCAAGTTTTTATGTATTGGAGTGTTATTTATTATTCGAAATTTGTAGAAATACTTATGTAATGGTTAATTTTTAATTGTCAATGGTTAATTACTTGAATTCAAATCACAAATTCAACTTAATATATCAACTATAATTTATATAAGTTTTTATTTTACTAGAAGTGGCTTGTTCACAATTTAAACCAAAAAAAAAGCTATCTCTTACGAAATAGCTTTTTTTTATTTGCACGGGCGGTAAGGATCGAACTCACGACCTTTGGTTTTGGAGACCACTGCTCTACCAGCTGAGCTACGCCCGTAAATAATAAATAAACCTAATTAAAAAAGTTGCACGGGCGGTAAGGATCGAACTCACGACCTTTGGTTTTGGAGACCACTGCTCTACCAGCTGAGCTACGCCCGTAAAAATAAATAAACTTAATTAAAAAGTTGCACGGGCGGTAAGGATCGAACTCACGACCTTTGGTTTTGGAGACCACTGCTCTACCAGCTGAGCTACGCCCGTATTTTATTTCATTATTACGATGCAATATTAACACCTTTTTCCGACTCTTGCAATGGCTTACGCCCTCTTTTTAAATTCTATTATATAATACTCTAAATTTCAGATTACAACACTTTAAAATTTTTAATTTTCAGTATCCTTCAACATCGGAACAAATCTAAAATCGCCATGTTTTTTCTTTACAAATTCCTTTGCCGATTTCCTTTTTATAGTTGTCATTATCATTCCTTCGTTTTCTTCTCCTACCGGAATTACAAGTGTAGCACCAATTTTAAGCTGTTTTAAAAGCTCATTAGGAATAAACGGAGCACCTGCCGTAACAACTATCCCATCAAAAGGAGCATCATTTGGCAAGCCTTTATAACCATCGCCATAAACCATACGTTTTGGCTGATACCTTAAATTTCTTAACAAATTTTTAGTTATATCATACAATTCTCTTTGTCGCTCAATTGTATAAACTTCAATCCCCATTTCTATTAAAACCGAAGCTTGATATCCCGAACCCGTACCAATTTCTAAAACTTTATCTCCAAATTTAACATTCAACAATTCACTTTGCTTAGCAACTGTATAAGGTTGAGAAATAGTTTGATCGGCAGCAATTCTGAATGCTTTATCTTGATAAGCATGAGCTTCGAAACTAGAATCTAAAAACAAATGTCGAGGTACATTATTCATTGCATTCAACACATTATCGTCTTTTATACCCTTGCGTCTAACCAAATTAATTAATTGATTACGCTGTCCTTGATGCCTAAGTGTATCTTTTTCGTTCAAATTATTCTAAATTTAAAGGTTGTACAAATTTATCAAAAATCGTTAAATATTCTTCAAATAAATATATTTTTGTAGTCATTATCAACAATAATTCGTTAATATGTAAAAAGTATAGATTTAAAGATACACAAAATTAATTCTGAAAATTTTATTGTGCTTTATTTTAATAGTCCGTTACTTTTTTACATAACACAGTGTATGTAAACCGTAATCAAGTATAAAAAAAATCAGAAACTATTTTATATTACTGATTTTTAGAGTATTAAATTAATAATTACACATTGTTAATTTATAATTTAACGGAGTATTGTTATTTAAAATTGCAAAACTTTAAAAACTAACTTCATCATATATAAACAACTACATCAACACTAATAATGAACCACGAAAAATATATGCGTCGTTGCCTTGAATTGGCACAAAATGGACTTGGTACAACAAGCCCCAATCCAATGGTTGGTGCAGTTATAGTTTATAACGATAAGATTATTGGAGAAGGTTGGCACCGAAAAGCTGGAGAACCACATGCCGAACCAAATGCTATAAAATCGGTTAAAAATCCTGAGCTCTTAAAAAAATCAACCATATATGTTAGTTTAGAACCGTGTTCTCATTACGGAAAAACTCCACCATGTACCGATTTAATTCTGGAAAAAGAAATACCAAATATTGTAATCGGAATAATTGATCCGTTTGCAAAAGTATGTGGAAATGGAATTAACAAACTAAAACAGCATGGACGTAATGTAATTGTTGGTGTTTTAGAGGATGATTGTAATAATCAGAATAAAAGATTCTTTACTTTCCACAGAAAAAACCGTCCTTATGTAATTTTAAAATGGGCACAAACTATCGATGGTTTTATTGATAAAATAAGAAATGAAAATTCGGCAAAAGAACCAAATTGGATTTCTAATAAATACTCGAAGCAACTTGTACATAAATGGAGATCGGAAGAAGATGCAATAATGGTAGGTACAAATACCGCTATTAACGACAATCCGAAACTCGACACCAGATTATGGAAAGGCAAAAATCCTACAAGAGTTGTTTTAGATAGAACTTTAAGAATTCCAGAAAACTACACTTTATTAGATGATAGCATAAAAACTATTGTAATTACCGAAAAGGAAAAACAAAACACCACAAATATATTCTACGAAAAAACCGAATTCAATAAAGATATTTTTGCAAATAACTTAATGCAGATTTTGGTAAAACATAATATTCAATCAATAATAATTGAAGGTGGAAAACAAACTCTTCAATGGCTAATTGATGCTGATGTTTGGGATGAAGCTCGTATTTTTGAAGGACAAAAATATTTTGGTAACGGAATTAAAGCTCCCGAAATAACATCAACAAACAATTCTGTTATTCAAGAAAATATTTTTTTAAATGGAGATAAGCTTAAAACTTTAACAAAAAAAAGTTGATTTTTTTATCAGCAATAAAAAAACGAACAGCGTTGTAAACACTACGTTAAATTATAAATTTAACACTCTAAAAACAAACAACATAATACATTAAATAGCTGTAGATTTTTTACACTTAACTTTATTAACATGCAGAGTGTTACTGTAAAAAGCAACAAACTATTATTATAATAACTTTACAACAACCAAAATATAAAGCATAAAAAAACGGATTGTAATA
>JAGLDK010000063.1 GCA_023145615.1 Ichthyobacteriaceae bacterium
CTCTTTAGCTTTATTATTTTTCAATACAATGGCCGATATATAAATAGACATTTCGTAAAGCACCATAATTGGAATACTAACAAGTATTTGACTTGAAATATCGGGTGGTGTTATTATTGCTGATAAAACCAATACCCCTACTAACGAGTGTTTACGATATTCTCTCATAATTGTAGGTGTAATAACTCCCATTTTAGATAGAAAGTATATTATTATTGGAAGTTCGAAAACTAAACCCGACGATAATGTAACCGTTGAAACGGTACTAATGTACGACCCCAAATCAATTTCGTTAAGTATTTCGGCACTAACAGAGTATCCACCCAAGAAATTAATTGATAAAGGTGCTATTAAATAATATCCAAATAACACACCTATTATAAATAATATTGAACTAAAAAAAACTACTCCATTTGTATAACCTTTTTCTTTCGATGTTAGTCCGGGTTTTAAAAAACTCCACATTTCCCATAATATATACGGAAAAGCAATAATAAAACCAGAAATTAACGAAACCCATAAATGTGATGTAAACTGACCTGCCATTGTACGATTTTGCACAACAAAAGGCATTTCGGTAAAACACATTCCTCCCGAATCTTCGAAACCAAAAAACACAGATATTTTACACAACATTTCGTAAGTAAAAAAATCAGGATTTTTAGGACCAAAAATAACAGTGTCGAAAACAAAACTCTTCATAAAAAAAGCAACAACAGCAAACACAAAAATAGCCGCAAACGACCTAATTATATGCCAACGCAATATTTCTAAATGTCCTAAAAAAGACATCTCTTTTTCTTCAGCCATTATTATTTAGTAAAATAATTATCAATTAAATTTTTCATATTTCAGAAATTCCAAGGTAATTTATGGTTAGATAAATCTCAAACAAATACAGTAATATGTTGAATCGTTATTTTCGTTAATACTTTTACTATCATATTAACAAAAATAACGATTCAACTACTTTTATCAGAGAAGCAATAAATATTAAATAATTCCTTCTTTTATTAAATCGTGCAAATGAACTACGCCTTTATATACACCGTTTTTTTCAACCAACAATTGAGTAATATCGTTTTCTTCCATAATTCCTAAAGCCTCAACAGCTAAAGCTTCTTCTGAAACAGTTTTAGGATTTTCCGACATAATATCAATAGCCGTTACAGTTTTATAATCTACATCCTGCTCAAGCATTCTACGTAAATCTCCATCTGTTACAATTCCTAATATCATACCATTATCATCTAACACAGCAGTTACTCCTAATCGTTTTTTAGAAATTTCTAATATAATAGACTTCAAACCTGCCGATGAACTAACCGAAGGTTTTTCGTTGTTCGATGCCAACTCTTCAACCCCCAAATAAAGTTTTTTACCCAATGCCCCTCCAGGATGATATTTTGCAAAATCGCTTGTTCCGAAGCTTCTTTTTTCAATTAAAGCCACCGCCAAAGCATCACCAAGCACTAATTGTGCCGTTGTACTTGTGGTTGGTGCTAAATTATTAGGGCAAACCTCACGTTCAACATAAGCGTTTAAAATATAGTCGGACTGAACTCCCAAAAACGAACTTATATTTCCGGTAAGCGCCACAACCTTACTTCCCAAATTTTTAACTAAAGGAACTAAAACTTTTATTTCAGGAGTATTCCCACTTTTAGAAATACAAATTACCACATCATCTTTCTGTACATTTCCTAAATCTCCATGTATAGCATCGGCTGCATGCATAAATACCGATGGCGTACCAGTAGAGTTTAAAGTTGCTACAATTTTGCTCCCAATAATGGCACTTTTTCCTATTCCGGTAACAACAACTCTTCCTTTCGACTCAAAAATAACGTCAATTACCTCCGAAAATTCATTTGTAACCAAATTTGCAAGGTTTTTTATAGCCTCACTTTCAGCCATAATAACCTCTTTTACAATCGTTTTACTATCTTTCTTCATTAATTTTGAATAAGTTATACAAGATTATTGTGTAATTTCTACGATTAACGTAAATTTATAGATGCAAATGTATCTAAAAAAAAGTAAAAGGTGGAAGATATGAACATGAACGAAATGAACCTACATAAAGAACTGAAGAAATATTTTGGATTCGATAAATTTAAAGGCGAACAAGAAAAGGTAATTTACAGCTTATTAAGCGGTAATGATACCTTTGTACTTATGCCAACTGGTGGAGGTAAATCATTAACATACCAATTACCAGCTTTAATGTCGGAAGGAGTAGCTATTATAGTTAGTCCACTTATTGCATTAATGAAAAATCAAGTTGATTCAATTAGAGGTATTTCCGAAAATAAAGGTATTGCACACGTATTAAACTCATCTCTTAACAAAGGAGAAACCGAAAGAGTTAAAAGCGATATTAAAAACGGGGTTACTAAACTTTTATACGTTGCACCCGAATCGTTAACAAAAGATGAAAATGTTGAATTTTTCAGATCAGTAAAACTTTCATTCTTTGCTATTGACGAGGCACACTGTATATCGGAATGGGGACACGATTTCCGTCCTGAATATCGTAACCTACGTGCTATAATATCAAAAATAGGCGGTAACACCCCTATTATTGCTTTAACTGCAACTGCTACACCAAAAGTTCAAGAAGATATACAAAAAACACTTGGTATGAATAATGCCACAGTATTTAAAGCATCGTTTAACCGTGCAAATTTGTTTTACGAAATTCGTCCGAAGGTTAATGTAAATAAAGAACTTATAAAATTTGCCAAACAAAACGAGGGTAAATCGGGTATTGTATATTGTTTAAGCCGAAAAAAGGTTGAAGAAATTGCACAAATGCTACAAGTTAATGGCATTAATGCTTTACCATATCATGCCGGACTTGACGCTAAAACCAGAGCAAAACATCAAGATAATTTCTTGATGGAAGATGTTGATGTAATTGTTGCAACAATTGCTTTTGGTATGGGTATTGATAAACCCGATGTTAGATATGTTATACACCACGATATGCCAAAAAGTTTGGAATCGTATTATCAGGAAACCGGACGTGCTGGTAGAGATGGTGGAGAAGGACATTGTATTTCTTTTTACGCATATAAAGACATTGAAAAATTAGAGAAATTTTTAGTAGGTAAGCCTATTGCTGAAATGGAAGTTGGTAATGCCTTGCTACAAGAAGTTGTATCATACGCCGAAACTTCAATTTCGAGACGTAAATTTTTGCTACATTATTTCGGAGAAGAGTTTGACGAAGTAAACGGTGATGGTGCCGATATGGATGATAATACAAGAAATCCTAAACCAAAATCGGAAGCTGGTAAAGATGTTAAAATTTTATTGGACGTAATAAAAGCTACTAATCAAAAATTTAAGGCTAAAGAAATAGTTTTTGCTTTAGAAGGAAAAACTAACGCCTTAATTTCAACCCACAAAACCGATCAAAAAGACTTTTTCGGAATTGGAACTCATAAACCAGATAAATTCTGGATGGCTGCATTAAGACAGGTTATGGTTGCTGGATTAATTAAAAAAGATATTGAAACATACGGAGTTGTAAAACTTACCGAAAAAGGTGAAGATTTTATTGCATCGCCTAAATCTTTTATGATTATTGAAGATCATAATTACGATAATATAGAAGAAGAAGAAAAAGCAATTTCTGCAGCTCAAAAAGGTGGTGCCACAGGATTTGACAAACAACTTTTTAAAGAACTAAAAGAGCTTAGAAAAAAGGTTGCAAAACAAAAAGAAGTTCCCCCTTTTGCAATATTTCAAGATCCATCTTTAGAAGATATGGCTTTGCAATATCCTATTACCTTAGATGAAATGAAAAACATTTTTGGTGTTGGAGAAGGAAAAGCAAAAAAATACGGAAAAAAGTTTATAGACTCTATATCGAAATACGTTGACGATAACAATATTACCCGACCAGATGATTTGGTAATTAAAACACTTGCCAACAAATCGACAAACAAGGTTTATATAATTCAGAAAACCGATCAGAAATTTCCTTTAACCGACATAGCAAAAGATAAAAGCTTAAGCGTTGAAGAACTTCTATTACAAATGGAAGCTATTATAAATTCGGGAACTAAAATAAATATTAACTACGAAATAGATTCGATACTTGACGAAGATCAACAAGATGAAATTTACGAGTATTTTATGGAAGCAGAAACTGATGCTATTGAAAATGCAGTTGAAGAATTTGACGGAGAATATACCGACGAAGAAATACGCATGATGAGAATAAGATTTATGAGCGAAGTAGCAAATTAACATCAAAAAACTCCTGTAAATTAACATATTTACGGGAGTTTTTTTTTGATAAAATTATATACTACCTGATGTTTACCTACAATTACACCCTACTCCATTAAAATTACTTTTTAATTCAAAATAAAACTAAATTCAAAATACTTCTCTTATTATTTACAAATAAAGCATCATTAAGTTTTAGTTATTGCTTTTATTCCATTACTCACCCCCTTGATTTTTAACAAACAATTCGTTTTTTTAATAACACACAAAACTTTACCTGATTTTCAGACTAAAATTCAAGGTATTTATCATGTTATTCTTTTTAATTATAGTAATAATTGCATTAATGTATTTTTATAACATATATTTGCTAACTTAAAATTAGTCTAAATAAGAAGAAGACTAATGCAAACGCAAAAACACATCAGTTAACAGCTTTGCTAAACACTGAAATTAAAATAGTCTTAAGCAGTTATATAAACACTTAAGGCATTATTTATAACACTAACATGGATAAAACTGTAGCAGATTTAAAACCTGGAGAGGTTGGCGTAATAAAGGGGTTTTCTAACGATAAAGATGTTATAAAACTATTAGAAATGGGATGTTTACCCGATAGCGAACTATCAGTAAAATATGCAGCTCCTTTTAAAGGTCCGTTTTTTATTAACGTAGCAGGTAGCGATTTAGTTATACGACGTTGTGTAGCAAAATCAATATTACTTAAATAATACATATTGCATATTTATTAGGCTAAGTATTGTTTAAAAACAGTTTATTTTAAACAATATCAGCTATCAAAAAAAACTTGTAAGAAATTACAAATAAATCCGTTTACTTAAATTTTATTAGTGCAATTATTATATTAAAATTGTAAAATAAATGTAGCGGTCTATTAATTATTGAATAGCAACATATAATGAGTATATCGAATTACCGAATAGCATTAGTAGGAAACCCTAACACAGGAAAAACATCGTTATTTAATGCACTTACAGGTTTAAATCAGCGCGTGGGAAACTACCCTGGTATTACTATTGATAAAAAAATTGGATTCTTTAATCTTAACAATGATAAAAAAGTTGAAGTAATTGACTTGCCTGGTACTTACTCATTAAGCCCAAACTCTCCCGACGAAGAAGTTGTTTTAAGGGTACTTACAAGTAAAAATGAATCGGAAATGCCAGAAGCTGTAATTTTTGTAGTTGATGCATCAAATCTGAAACGAAATTTATACTTTTTCTCTCAAATAAAAGACATGGGTATTCCTGTGGTTGTTGCCTTAAATATGGTTGACATTATTGAACGACGAGGAATGAGTATTGATATTAATATGCTATCGTTAGAATTAGGAGTTCCGGTATTACCTATCAGTGCACGAAAATCAATTGGTTTAGATGAGCTGAAAAAAACTCTTGAAAATATTCCGAAAACTACAACTAAAAACACTGTTGATTTAAAACCTATTGCTCCCGAATTTACAACTTCGTTAATGCAATTGTTAAACGAAGATAATTGTTATGTGGCTTGGATAAAATCAATACAAACTGAACCTTTAACTTTTCTTTCTGATAACGAGCGTTTAACAATAAACAATACAATAAAAGAACACAATGTTGATGTATCGAAATTAAAGATAAAGGAAACAATTAAACGATATCAATATGTTAACGATGTTATTAAAAAAACATTAAAATACAATAAAACTAAAGACAAAACATTCAGCACAAAAATTGACAACATAACCACTCACAAAGTTTATGGTATGATTGTTTTTATGACACTGATGTTTGTACTTTTTCAGGCAATATATTCGTGGGCATCAATACCAATGGATATTATTGAATATGGATTTTCGGAATTAAGTATTTTTACCCGTAATATTTTGCCCGACGGACCTTTAAACTCGTTAATAAGCGATGGTGTTATACCCGGACTTGGTGGCGTTATGGTTTTTGTTCCTCAAATTGCAATTCTGTTTACTTTTATTAGTATGATGGAAGATTCGGGTTATATGTCGAGAGTTATTTTCTTGATGGATAAACTTATGCGAAACCTTGGAATGAGCGGTAAAAGTGTGGTTTCGTTAATGTCGGGAATGGCTTGTGCAGTACCAGCAATTATGTCAACCCGTACAATTGACGATTGGAGAGAAAGACTAATTACAATTTTTGTTACCCCATTAATAACTTGCTCGGCACGGTTGCCTGTTTATACAATGATTATTGCTTTGGTAATACCCGACGAAAAGGTGTTTGGATTTTTCAACTTGCAAGGAATTGTATTAATGGGAATGTATCTTCTAGGATTTTTATCAGCAATTATTACTGCGTATGTTATGAATAAATTACTTAAAGTTAAAAGCTGGAGTAGTTTAATTATTGAAATGCCATCGTATAAAATGCCATATTATAAAAATGTTGGCTTAGATGTTATTGAAAAAACTAAATCGTTTATTGTTGATGCTGGAAAAATAATAATTGCAGTATCGGTTATATTATGGTTTTCGGCATCGTACGGAAGTGGAGATAAACTTGAAAATGCTTCGGAAATAGTAAAAACAAATCATCCGGAATTAACCGATGTAAAACTTAAAGAAGCAGTAGCATCATACAAATTAGAAAATTCTTATATTGGAGATTTCGGACATTTTATAGAACCTGTTTTAGAACCAATTGGTTTCGATTGGAAAATAGGAATAGCACTAATAACATCTCTTGCTGCACGAGAAGTTTTTGTTGGCACAATGGCTACAATATATTCGGTTGATGGTGGAGGCTCGGAAGGATTATCGTTAGTTGAAAAGATGAAACAAGTTAAAAACCCCGAAACTGGCAAACCCCTCTATAATTTAGCAGTTGGATTATCGTTATTAATGTTCTACGCTTTTTCGATGCAATGCATGACAACTATTGCAACAGTTTATAAAGAAACTAACGGTATTAAATGGCCAATAATACAAACCGTTTACATGACTGCCTTGGCATATATAACATCGTTTATTGTTTACAGTTATTTAAAATAATATGAACTACATTATTCAAAACATAATTATATATATACTACTTATATATTCGGTTTACTATTTGGTGCGATACTTTTATAAATCGGCAACCGGAAGTGGTAGTTGCGGTACATCGTGCGGAGCTTGTAGTATTAAGCCAACAACAAAGAATGTATTGAAAACACGAAAAATTAATTTAAAATAAAAAAAGAGTCAACA
>JAGLDK010000064.1 GCA_023145615.1 Ichthyobacteriaceae bacterium
GTACTTGATGGTGCTGATGCTGTAATGCTTTCTGGTGAAACTTCAGTTGGACAATTCCCTGTAGAGGTTATTGAGCAAATGACTCGTATTATCCAAAAAGTTGAAAACTGTAAAAGAATTGATGTTCCTGAGCACAAGCCTGTTCGTGATGACAGATACATAACTAACTCTGTTTGTTATACTGCATCTAAAATGGCTCCGCAAATTGATGCAAAAGCTATTACAACTATGACATCAACTGGTTACACAGCTTTCCAGATTTCTTCTCACCGTCCGCTTGCACACATTTTAGTGTTTACTGACGATATTAAGAACGTAACTATGCTTAACCTATTATGGGGAGTTCAGGCATTCTATTACGATTCTTCTAAAAGTACTGACGAAACTGTAGTTGAAATTAACGAAATTGCTAAATCTAAAGGATTTGTTGTTTCTGGAGATATGGCTATTAACCTTACTTCAATGCCAATTGGTAAAAAAGGTATGGTAAATACTATGAGAGTTTCTGATATTGACTAATATTGATAACATAAAACTAATATAGTTTGTGTTGATATAAAATATAAAAGCGTGATTGTAAATTTTACAATCACGCTTTCTGTTTTTATAAACTTTGCATCTTTACTAAACCTGAATTCAAGTCACAAAGCTTTATTTCATATTAACAATTATAATTGTCAACAACTACCTCCATTTATCCTAAATCTGATATTTTATTTAATTTATTCCAATCTAAAATTTCAAAATTCTTTCCATCAACTGCAACAATATTATCTGTTTGATAATCTTTTAAAATCCTAGAAAGACTCTCTACCGACAAAGTAGCCATCTCGGCAAGTTCTTTTTTAGTCATTGGCAAAGTAAACTCTGTATTATTAAAAAGTTTTTCGGCAAAACAAATTAAAACATCTGCAACTCGTGCATGTGCTTGTTTCTGAGTAAGTGTAATTATACGTTTATACAAATTTGTAGATCGTATATTGGCGTGCTTTAATATTTTAGTAGAGAACGATGCCGTAGTATTTAAAGCCTTTATAAAACTCTCTAATTCTAACGAACATAAAACCACATCTGACACAGCCGACGCACTATATTGAAAATACTTATCGTTATATATTGATTCTACTCCAATAAAACCTCCATTTTCAACACACAACACTTGCTTTTTATCCTTTCGTTCAAGATAAACTTTAACCATACCTTTTTTAACAAATAAAATATGTGGTGCAATTGTACCTTGCTTAATTATAGTTTCTCCCTTCGAATATTTAATTTCTTTATGTTCAATTAGCTTTGCATGGCTAAAACCAATTACATCTCCAAGCATACATTCATCTTTATGTAAACAAGCAGTACAATCAACTTTATTATCTTTTGCAAAAGCAGCACTAGGGCAATTATCGGATATTATCATAGATGTAAAAGTACAACTATATCAATTTTACACTACAACAATATCAATTTTTTACATCTATAAACGCAAATTAAAATAAAAACACTAACCTGTATCTATACACATTAAATAAACAACCACCTACAAACACGCAACTAATTAAAAATTAGTAAATTACAAGCCAACATCAGTATTATCTCCACCTTTACTTTTTACTCCAGGTTTGCCACTCTTTCTTTTTTTAGCATCTCCAAACTTATAATTAAAAGTTAAATATGCCACTCTCGACTCCCATCTTCGCATTCCTTCTTCTTTAAATCCAGTTCCAGAAGTATAATAATCTAATTTATAAGTATTAAAAACATCGCTTACCCTGAAACTTAAACTAGCCTTTTTATTAAAGAAACTTTTTCTTAAACCCAAATCAACACTATACATTGGATCAACATATCCCTGAGCAATTACACGTTTACCATTATACTTTCCGCTAGCCTGCAAACTAAATGATTTGGTAATATTAAAAGTATTATTTAACCTCACAAACCAATTAATTCCGTTTTTATTAATGGCAGTATTATCGAAATTATAATTTATATAATAAACATTAAAATTAGCATTTAAACTCCACCACTTAGCAACCTTATACATAACCGATGCCTCTGCTCCTACTTCATCAGCGCTCGATATATTTGCATACGACATTGTTGAAACACTATTATCATCAACACTTTTTATTCGTTGAATCCTATCGGTAGTATGACGGTAAAACACCGATGAATTAAACGAACCTTCTTTAAAATATTTATTAAATAAAACCTCAAACGAGTTTGTAAATTCAGGATTCAAATACGGGTTTCCTTGTCTAATATTTAAAGTATCATTAAATCTTTTAGCCGGATTTAATTTCCAAGTTGAAGGACGAGAAACCCTTCTACTATAACTAAATCCAACTTCATTACCCTCTCCTCCTATTTTTCTTTTCAGAAACAAACTTGGGTAAAAATTAAAATAATCGTTTTCGTAAACAGTATCTCCAACTAATTTCGATTCTATTAACGATTGTTCAAGTCGTAAACCAGCCTGCATCGACCATTTATCAAACTTCCTTTCGTAATTTGTATATGCCGAATAAATTTGCTCGTTATAATCAAAAATATCCGATCTATTTTCATCATAAACCAACTCCCCATTCTTATCATCTAAATATTTATAATCCGAATTTATATTTCTTAAACTTCCCTTTGCCCCAACCTCTATTTTATACTCGGTATTATCAACCGAATAATCAGCCTGAAAAGTAGTTAAATCATCTCCTCCCAAAGTATTATCTTCTTCTTTTGGTTGCTTACCTGATGAGTTTTGAGTATTAAATTCGTTAGCTCCATCTTCTTCAGAATCTAACCTATAAACATTAAGTTCTAACACCCTACCCTCGTCGAAATCATTTTTATAAACAATATCATGACTCAACGAATTATAATCCAAATTACCCGTAGTATTAGTTGCATTCAAAGTATTAACATACCCAACATTACTATAACTATCCTTTCCCGATTTTTTATAATTTGCTGTATATGAAATATAATCTTTAGCCGATAAATTAAAACTAGCACCCGCTTTTAACGAATTACTAAATCTTTTTCTGCCGTTATCGCTTTCCTGAACTAAAGTTTTAGTTTCGTTATTAGAATTATAAAACTCTCTATTAAAACCTCCACTACTTACTCTTTTCTGATTTCGGTATCCGTAATTTGCAAATAAATTTAATTTACCCACATTGTAATTTAAATTTAAAGAACCGTTGTACTTATCAATACCACTAAAATCTTTTGCAGTTCCAACTCCTGCCGATGCACTACCGTTAAATCCAAGTTTTTTATCTTTTTTCAGAATAATATTTATAATACCCGAAATACCATCAGGATCGTATTTTGCCGATGGATTTGTAATAATTTCAACTTTCTCAATATTTTCGGCAGGAATTTCGGCAAGTAAATCGGCCGATGATAAATTAGTAGGGCGTCCATCAACCAACATTCTTACATTATCGTTTCCTCGTAACGATATTCCTCCATCAATATCAACATCAATAGAAGGTAATTTACTCATAACCTCAGTTGCCGAAGCTCCTGCAACAAGTAAATCTTTACCAATATTAACAACCTTTTTATCTATTTTATTTTCAACATAAGTACGCTCTTCGGTAACAACAACATTATCTAAATACTCTGCCGATACTTGTAAATTAATCTTACCTAATTTTACTTTATTGTTATTAACCTCAAATTGGCTGGAGCTATATTTGTTGTATCCAATAAAATCAACATGAATAATATACTTTCCGTTAGCAATATTTTTTATTTTAAATTTACCGTTATTATCAGTTAAAGAACCTTCTATAATTTTGCTTTCATCAACAATATACAAACTAACAGAGGCATACTCAACACCTTCTCCTGTTGATGAATCAATAACAAATCCGGTAATAACTCCACTCGATTTATTAGTAGGTATTTCAGTATTTAATTTTACTTGTGCTGATATTGATGCCGAAAACAACAATATAAATATGGGCAGTAACATTTTCATATAAGTAGTATATTTTTGAGTTTACTTTAGATTTTATTTTCATACTGATTTCAACCTACTTAATTACTAACACAACAACAAAGTAACAATCTTAAAATCAACACTATATCAACCTCTAATATAACTAAATAAACTTCAGCAGTTGCAACAATATTAATTCAAAAAAAAATCCCCTTTTATATTTATGATAAATATAAAAGGGGATTTAAAATTAATTATCGTAATACATTACAAAACAATTTGCTAACATTTTACTTTTTCCATTTAAATTCGGTAAGCACTCCACTACTATTTGACGGAAATTTTACCGGATGCTTTTTAATTGTTCTAGAATCGGAAACTTGAAGTTTATTACCTTTAAAAAACAAATAATCAATTCTTACTGTTCTTTTACTATCGTCTTTTTCGTATTTCGTAACACCTCTATAAATTCTAGTATCAGAATAAAACTCTCTATACGAATCTTTATACTTGTTTTTGTGCAACAAACCACTTACCTGATAATCTTTGTATTTTCCTCCATAATCGGTTGCCATTAACGAATTTAATTGACCCGAAAATATAATTGAAGTTTTACGGCGGGGACGTAATAAAATTTTAATTTGTTTCAATATTTCTTCCAAATCTTTACCTCTATATAATGCTTCGGCTTCAGTAAACTCTTTACTACTGTATTTATTGCTGTAATTTGCACAATCGGGAAACTGATTTAAATTAACATTGAAAAAATAAACATACTGACTTTTTGAAATAGCAATTTCAACACCTCCACTTGTTTCAGGACGAAATATTTTAACAGTTCTAATGAATGGGAACTTACTTAAAATTGCCAAGTTTTTGCTGATTTCGTAATAATTATAATCAAGCATATCGGCTAAATAAGCACCAATACCATCGGCTTCTTGCAAAGCAATAACCTCGGCACCCGTTTTTTTAATAACATCGTAAACACGCTCCGGACCAATATTTTCTCCTGTATTTTTTCCTCCGTTCGATACATTCCAAGTTAAAAACTTAACCTTTTGATAAAACGAACCATTAACCCCTACATACGAACTATATTTTGAGTTATTTCGGTAGAGTTGTAATATTCTTCCATGAGAAATTTGTTGATCGAATAAATAAAACGATTTAATATATCCGTTAAAAGAATACTGCTCGTTTGTACCAACTCCTCCAATTAAAACATCATTAAAGCCCGAAAGATTTCCTTTTCCAACATTAATAACACCAACATTTTCTCCATCGTAATAAAGCCAAGCCTGGTTTTTGGTATAATCGTAAGTAAAACCAATTAAATGAAATTTTCCATCCGAAATTGTTTGTCGTTTTACTGTAGGTTTATACTCAACAACAGTAGTTTTATTTTTCACAAAACGCCAAACCCAAGCACCATTATTATTAACTCTAATTTCCCAACCATCATCGTCTTTATTTAATTTATTTGATAAAATAACTGTTGATTGACTAATTCCTTTTTTTGCCTTTACCCAAGCAAAACTAGAAAACGATGCCCTTGGCGACTCTTCTTTTTTTAAATTAACATGAACAGGTGTTCTGTTTCTAGCTAATTTAGATAAATCGAGTACCAATTTATTATTTTCAGAAGTTACTGAATGGTTAGGATATAAGGTTTTAGAGTCAGTTCCATCAAATATTATTTTTTTTATTGCTGTTTGTGCATATCCATTTATTACAGATATAAACAACAAAATAACTAGAGTTACTCTCTTCATTTCCTACATGTTTTTAAAAATGCAAATGTAAGCCTACAATACGAATAGTCAATACATGTTAAAACAAAAAATAACATTTTAAACGCTTGAAATTCAAGCATCAACTAAATTGATACATTTGATATAAAAATTAAACATATTTCGACATTAAAAACCTAGCGTTTTATACATTTGTTATGAAACAAAAACCAAACATAATATGATAAAGCACATTGTAGCATTTAAGTTTAAAAACGATAATAAAGAAACTTTTATGCAGGAGGTTAAAAGAGACCTTGAAAATCTTGTAGAAATAATTGAAGAATTAAAATCGATGGAAGTTGGTATAAACTATGTTGAAGACCAAACCATGCCCGATTTATCTTTGTATTCAACATTCGAAAACAAAGAAGGTTTAAAAGTTTACAGCACACACCCCGAACACGTAAAAGTTGTAACAAAAATAAAAACTATGGCAACCAACCGCTGGGTTGTTGATTACGAAATATAAATTGTAAGCAATGGTTAATTGTCAATGGTTAATTTTTCAGCACATATAATTGTGTAATGACACTTAATAACATAAAAAAGGTGTTTGTTTCTGAATAAAACTTCAGAAACAAACACCTTTTTTTGTGCACCAAAAAACAAACTATTTTTTTAAATACTCAGTAAAATAATCCGAAAATTTCTCGAATATAATTTTAAACCAAACAGTATAATTATCCGAATTATTTTTTATATCATCAACAAGTTCAGGCATATCAATCCACTTCCAACTATCAACCTCATCGGTATTAATAACAGGTTGGGTTTCGCAAGTTCCAACAAACACCCTATCAAACTCATGTTCGGTAAGTCCATTATCGAAAGGAGCTTTATATATAAAAGAAAAAACTTCGTTTAAATTACAATCAAAACCCATTTCTTCAACCAAACGCCTATGTGCTCCATTGGCATAAGATTCGTTTTCTCTTGGATGAGAACAACAAGTATTAGTCCAAAGACCAGGAGAATGGTATTTACCCAATGCACGACGCTGAATCATCAATTGATTTTTACTATTGATAACAAACACCGAAAAGGCACGATGAAGTAAGGCTTTTTCATGAGCCTCCATTTTTTCCATCACACCTATTTGTTCATCGTTTGTATTTACTAATACTACTTTTTCTACTAACATGTTTTATACATTTTGCAAATGCAAATATAACTTTAGTACCACAGTTTACAAACACTAAATAATATTCAACTTACTTTTTACACTTATGGTGTTTTATTTTCATCATTTAATAATTATTAACTAAACAAAAAAAAGGCTTGCAGAGATTTCTACAAGCCTAACAACTACCCAAATTTACCATGAAAAAG
>JAGLDK010000065.1 GCA_023145615.1 Ichthyobacteriaceae bacterium
GTTAAAGAAATAATGGAAGTTGGAGGTGTACACCGTATTATGCTCGACAATTTTAATTATAATGATACTCGTACTGCTGTAAAACTTATTGGAGATAAATTCGAAACTGAATCGTCGGGTGGAATTACCGAAAAAACTCTTAGAAATTATGCCGAATGTGGTGTAGATTATATTTCGGTTGGAGCACTTACCCACTCTGTTTCATCAATGGATTTAAGTTTAAAAGCTATATAAGTTTATAAAAAAACTATATAAAACAAAAAGAACCTATTTTAAAAAATAGGTTCTTTTTGTTTTTGATTTTAAGCTGAATAAAAACTATATAATAAACTACTTAATCTATCCAATCAACATTTAAGTCTCTCCAAACATTGGCAGTAGGATAATTAGCTCCATTAGGATAATTTACCGTAGCATCGTTAGTTCCACTTTTTAAAGGAGTTCCTCCAAAAGCACTTGGTGCATTACCTAAATATCCTTCAATAATAACATTATCCGATTTTAAAGTTACCTCATTTAGTTTTATACAATCTTCAAAAGCTGCGTATCCAATAGATGTTAGTTTGCTCGAAAATACTACCGACGATAAATTAGAGCATCCACTAAAAGCTCTCATTCCTATTTCTTCAATACTACTTGAAAATTTAATTGAATATAACGAAGTACAGTTTACAAACGAATTATCGTTTATAATAGTTAAGTTTTTAGATTTTGTTAATGCTATTTTTTCTAACATTTTACAATTCTTAAAAACACCCTCTCCAATAAATTCAAGTTCAATTGAGTTTGATAAATCAATAGTTGATAAACTTGTACATCCGTAAAATGCCTTTGCTCCTATTTGCTGTAATTTTATTGAATTTGATAAATCTAATGATTCTAAAGATTTACAACCATAAAATGCGTCTTCATTAATAACTTTCAAACCCGATGCTCCATCTAAATTAAAATACGTTAAAGCAATACATCCGCTAAATGCTCCATAGCCTATTTCTGATAAAAATTTTGGTTCTAATATTGATACTTTTTCTAACGCAGTACATCCATCAAAAGCATTTGCCTGAATAATTTTAATACTATCAGGAAGTATTACCGATTTTAAACTCTCCGACATTCTGAATGATACACCATTAACATAATGTGCATATTTAAAATCAACCGAAACTACATCGCTATTTGTTAAACTTACTTTTGTAACCCTAACACCATCTATTGTAGTAGGAATTTGTAAATCTCCTCTTCCTCCTTTATACTTTGTTATTTCTACCGAATTACTTAAAGTATTAACTACCCAATCATCAATTTTCCCATCAATATCAACAGGTTCTACAACCTCTTTTTTTTCATCTTTGGTACAATTAGTAGATATTGATAGCATTAAACCTGTGGCTAATACCAAAAATAATAAACGAGATACACTCTTAATTACATGTTTCATATTAAATATATTACGGTAAATAATTTATTAAATAATACAAACAAAAATGAGCTATTTATAACTTTGAATAACATTACGTATAATTTGCTGTGTGGGGTTATGTAGTAATTATTTGGGTAAAGCAATATGTTATTAAAGGCTCATTTAGTTTTATATTTACAAATCAAATTTAACTTACAACATACTATACACCAACCCATTATCGACATACTACATATTTAAAACTATAATTGCACAAACGGTACTAATAAATAAAAAAACGCCTGCTTTTTACAAAACAGACGTTTTAAACATAAACACAATAAAAAAAATTATTCTACAATTAGTCTTTTTGTTGATGTATTATTATTATCAACTATTTTAACAAAATAAATTCCTTTCGATAAATACGCATCTACATGTTCAATTTCGGAACTTAAATATTGTTGATGAACTAAATGTCCTAAAATTGAATATATACTCATTTTTGCATCTCTACTTAAGTTTGTATTCTGAATTGTAAATGTTCCGTTTGCCGATGGATTTGGATACATTGTAAACATTTCGTTTGTTGATTCTTCGTTTACCTTTTGGTACAATGCTTTTTTTCCTGAAGCAGTACTTGTTGATAATTGAAGTGTTGGACGATCTTGAGCTGTTGCATCATCTTGTGCAGCTATATCCCAAAAATTATAATTTCCATTTTCGTTAGTATCAATACTTAATCTAATAAAAACAAAATCTCCAGTTTTAGCTCCGTTACTAATTTCAGTATTAATATAATTTGCCAACTCCACTCCTACCGAACTCGAATACCTTCCGGCAGTTGGCAACAACTCTAAAATATTATTTTGTAAAGCAGTTGCATTATTATCAGTTCCAAATGCTCCTGCAAAATAATCAGTTGATAAAACAGTTGAAGTATTTCGGTATGGTAAACCATACATATCAATATTATTATTTAAGTTTCCTCCACTTTGTAATACTGTAAAATTAAATTTAGCCGAAGTAATATTTTCTCCAACTCCTAATTCAGGAATTTCGAAAGGAATAATTACCGAAATATTTTTATCACTTCCAATTCTATGAGTATGGTAGCCTACCCACTGCATACCACCATTGTTAAATACCGAATTATCGGTTGCCGAAGCATTTATTGTAATATCCGATACACTAACACCTCCGTTTTCTGCAACTTCAATATTTACAATTTTAGTATCAGTTAATTCTCCATCGTTTACAACAACCTCAACAGTATAATTTCCATTATCGCCATCAATAGTATTAATATTTAAAACAGCAGTACCATTATTGTTATCAGTAATTGAAACAAATTCGGCTTCGGTTGAAATTGAAAAATGCAAATCGTTATTTTCGGCATCGGTAGCCGATATATTTACAGCAGTTTCGTTTCCTTCTTGTAAAAAAACATCAGCAATAAAATTAATAACCGGAGCAGTATTAGAAACTACATAAGAATTATACTCATAACATCCAGCATCAACAACACCTCCAGCAACTCTATTGTTTCCATCTAAATCTTTCGATAAAACACTAGTATTTACACCTGCATCAATAGCTACACTATTTTGTTTTAGGTGGAAATCGTTTCCAACATAATCAACAAAATATGATTTGTAGTTTTCGTAATTACTCTCATCAATATCAACATTATTTTCTATTAAAGAAGTTGACGAATAAGTCCAAGGAGTATAAACACCACAAATGTTATTTCTAATAATGTTATCAAAATTCTTCTCTCCAGTTTTTTTCTGAATAGTAAGCATAATTTTAGGCACCGCATTAGTATCGGTAAATAATGCACTTTGTACTACTGTATTATTCTGAACTCTACAATTACGAGCACCGTATAACGATATTCCGTGTTCTTTATTACTAACAACTAAGTTGTTTTCTACAATCCAACTATCAGCAAAACCATCGGTAATAATAATTCCTTGCAATAAAGTTCCTATTAAATTATTGTTTTTAACAAAATCAGTAACCGGATCATCAAATATTTTAAAGGTATTATTTCTAACAACAATGTTCGAAATCATTCTATCTCCACCTAATTTATAAGATTGAAAAAAGTCATCGTGCTGAATATTATAATCATCTACATAACAATCTCTAACCAAGTTGTTCTCATATACACCATAACTTCCTAAAGCACGAATTGCATCTCCACAAAAGTTATCAATCAAGTTATTATTCATAACAGTGTTTATACCCTGAAACTCAACTCCGTGGTATATATTGTATATTTTAGTATTTACAAGAGTGTTATTATCTCCTCTGAACTGAAAACCACTTGCCGAATGCTCGTACCAATCGGCCTTTGTCCATGTTACCGAACTTTCTGCCGATTGCATTATACAATTATCAACAGTAATGTATTCTGATTGATTATCAGTAAAAAATATTGGAGATGTTGTAGCAAAATTTCCACCAGTAGCATCAAACTTAATTCCTTTAAAAGTTACATTCTTTACATTAACAGCCTGAAACTTTGTAAAAACAGCTTCGTAATTATTAACAGCTTTAATGGTTATTCCTTCAGCAAAAATTTGATTTGCAAAATATGCACTACCATGATGACCATTTAATAAATTAATAACATCGCCATCAACCAAATTTACATTTCCCCAATTTACAGTAGCAAATCCTGCAAAAGGATTCTCGAAACTTCCATCGTTTGAATTACTTCCATTTATAGGATCGCAATAATATCCTTCTCCTACTACAACAACAATACTTTTTGTTACCTCAACCGTAATAGTTTCGTTTGCCGTAAACTCTCCATCGTTTACAGTAAACACAATATTATTGTAAACTCCAATATTGCTATTATTAGGCGATAAAATTAAATTGGCAGTACCATTTCCGTTATCGTTTAAAGTTGCAAAACTTGGCAAGTTATTTGCAGTAATACTTAAATCATCATTATCAACATCGGTAGCCGATATTAATATATTGTTAGTTAAATCTTCTTCTAAAGTTACATTTCCAATACTTAATAACACTGGCGGTGTATTAGTTACCACAACATCTTCTGTAACTGATACCGAAAAAGTTTTATTTACCGAAAGCTTACCGTCGGTTACTGAAATTTCAATATTGTTATAAGTACCATTATTACCCGATACTGGATTTAATTGCAAAGTTGCAGTTGAATTATTATTATCAACCAAAGTTGCAAATACAGGTAAGTTGTTTGCTGTAAAAGTTAAATCATCATTATCGGCATCGGTTGCAGTAATTATAAAAGACTTACTCTCGCCTACCTTAATATTCTTGTTTTCAATTACCGATAAAACTGGTGCAGTGTTAATATTCTGAGTTTCTACACTAATATTTAAAACTGGCTTATTACCTTCTGTAGTACTGTTTGCAGAAGCAATATCCCAATAATTATAGTTCGACGAATTGCTTTCATCGAAACTTAATCTAATAAAAACATAATCTCCAGCTTTAGCACCATTTGCATACTGCTGATTAATAAAATCAATAAGTTCAACACTGTTTGCTAATTTATAAGCTCCAACTATTGATTGATTATTTAAAAACGAAGATTTTATTAAAGTACTATTAGTGTTATCAAATTCTCCTGCATAAAAATCGGCAGTATTAACAGTGTTTGTAGTACTGTATGGTAAAGCATATAAATCAATACCATTATTTAGTTGAGTATTTGCACCCAAAATTGTAGTTGTAAAATCGGCAGAAACAACACTTTCGCCCGAAAGTAACTCAGGTAATTTAAAAGGAATAACAGCACAAGTATTTTTTGATGTACCAAGTCTGTGTAAATGATACCCTGCCCACTGCATTGATAAGTTATTACTAATTGCAACATCAGCTCCATCGGCAACAACAGTAAATGTTTTATTCTGAGCAAAAGTAGTAGTTGTAATAAAAGATAAAAGCAACATCAGCATTAATCTATTGATTAATAACTGATAATGAGTATAATTTATTTTCATATATATAGTATTTAAAATTTAGCTTAACGTATTAAACACAATAAGGTGTACAAAGTACATCGCCAATCGATTGTACTAAACTATAAAATAAAACGTCTCAAATACACTTTACAAAGTATTTTAAACACTTAAACTCAACTCCTTAAACACTAACAACTTACATTAGTGTTTTTTGTACTAAAATTGTATAAATATCATAAATTGTAATATTTACACTACACTAATTTCACTATTAAGATAAACACTTACATTTTACGGTGTACTTTACATACACATAAATCTGAAATTTTCATACAATACATACCATATAAAAACAAATATGTATATTAAACACTTAGCTAGTTATTTATTTTGATAAACAGATTCTAAACACTACGTTTGACGAAATAACCTACTAATTAAACTATATGAAATTAATTTTTACTATTTCAGCAGCATTACTGTTTTCTATAAACAGCATGGCTCAAACTGTTACTATTAACAACCAAGGATTATACGATACTACCGAAGAAGTTGACACTTTTCATGATTACGACGAAGAAGAGTACAACGGTTATAACGACGAAGATTGTGAATTAGTTGGTGGTTTTGTTTTTGCCAGCAATTTTTATTCTCCAAATATTTCAACCTCTGATAAAGAGTTTAAATCAGATATTTCGGGTAGCTTTTTTAGCTTACTTATCATGGAAAAATTAACCGAAAACATATATTTAGGAGGTAAATTAAGTCTGTTTGATTTTAATTGGACAAGATTTGCTTCTAATGAAGCAGGTATTGATAAAAGAAGATACTTTGAATGGTCGACAGCTATTTACTTAAATACCCGATTTGTTTTAACCAAAACCAAAGATCAAGATGGTTTATTCTTCGATATTGGAGTAGGATATAAATTACCTGTTTTATTATCTTATTCGGAGTTTAAAAAGCATGAAACCGAAGTTGTTTCTGAAACTCATAGAAAAATACACAACTTCAATAACTTTAATGCTACTGCAGCAATAGGTTATAAAAACATATCGATAATAGCAAGTTACAGAATTATTGAAGATAATTTAGAAGGTAATTACATTGAAAAACCAAGATTAAATATTGGTTTAGCATATAATTTTGGTTTTTCGGATAGTGAAGATTGTGAAAATTGTAGCGGTGGTTGCCATAACGATACTAACGAAACATTATAATAAGCCAAATTTAACAACACTAAAAGCTTTCAACTTATATTCAACAAAAAAAACATACTAAAAAAGGAATCTATTTAATTTAATAGATTCCTTTTTTTTATTTCTTAACCTTCCATTTAATTTTTACATTTCTAACACCCCATTTAAAAGCTTTATGACTATCAACTCCCATATAAATATCTATTCTTTTAGTCCACCTAGCAGCCATTTTATCTTTAACTAAATACACCCCATCCAAACCTTCAATAGTAACTTCAGTATTATGAGTTAATCCCATTTCAAGTAAATCTCTCGATACTGCAATACATTTCATTCCAGGTTTTAATTTATCTCCCCATGCAGCAATTGTTGGATTAGAGTCGGTTTGACTAACCAACGAATTATATGCAGTTGCTTCTACTTTTAAAACAACTATTGAATCTGGCGGTAATTTAGGTTGTAATTCTTGTTGTAAATTGTAATTATTACTAACTACTACTTTACTTTCAACAACAGTGTTACATATTGTATTTACATAAAAACCACTAAATACAATGGGTAGTACAAAGTATAATATATTTAAACTCATTTAGTTTTAGTTTAGTAGTGCTTATTAGTTCTTAAATTCAACCAATAAAAAAAACACTTGTTACAAATATTAATTTGCTGTTACAATAAACTTTGGGAGTTTAATTTTATGGTGTTATTTTAATAATACACCATTATTTATTAATATTACTTTAAGTAAATAAATAGAATTTCAATAATAAATAACGTTTATTAATTACAAATACTCATTATCTTTATGAGTGATAAACCTTACTGCCGATGGTATAATTTTAACATTAAGACTATCAAATTTTCCTATTAATTCTCCATCAAGCTGAAGCATGTGTGGTTTATCAAAAGTTAAATCGGCTTCTTTACAACTTATTACTTTCATATTATTATCGTCGTAAAACAAATTCGAGAATTTCGACAATCCAGTTTTCAACAAAGTATTTGCTCCTATATTTTCAACCACCACAATTTCAAATTTTCCATCCATTGGGTTTCCTGTAATATTTAAAGGAATACCCGATCCGTATTTTCTAGAATTACAAATAGCCACCATTAAGCCTTCTCCTCTAATATTTTTGCCATTTGCTTTTATTGAGTATTTAAATTTTTTTTGATTCTTTAATTCCTCCCAAAAATATTTAGCATAAACTGCCATTCCTCTATTTTCATCATTTTCGTAAGCTTCAACAATTGCAGCATTTAAACCAACATCTCCAATATGTATTGAATAATGCTTATCATTAACCAAAACCATATCCAATCCTGCAATAACATCCGATACTATTGCATCTTTTAACGCCTCAATAGGGTTTGAGTTTACATACAACTCTAACGCCAAACCATTTGCCGACCCCAACGGGATTATCCCCATCGGTATATTACTTCCCATTAACGCTATTGATGTAAACAATACAGTACCATCTCCGCCAACTGCAATTACCCTATTAGGATTTATTTCAATAATAGCCTGTTTTAAAACCTTAGAACCATCATCTTTTATAGTTTCAAAAATTTCATATTCCAAACCATACTTCGTACATAATTCTTTAGCCGAATCCATAAATGGTTTTTTATCAACATCTCCTGAAATAGGATTAACAACAAATAATAATTTCATAATTGTAACCAAAATTTAGCATTACACACTTCAAGCAAGTATCTACTTGTATTTCAATACTTTAATATACGAGATTAAATTTATTTATACTGATATTATAACAACCATTGTTATTTATCTTTTTTTCTACTAATTGCAAATAATAACTTAGCACCCATAAATGTTGCAACTACCATACCTAATAAACCCAAAACAGACAATTCTCCTATAAGTGGCTCTATACGTGCCGACATAATTAACGACGAACCCAAAAACAACGCTGCTGCCAACAAACCTGTAACCAAACTATTAACAGTAGTTTCTAAATTTTTATGCTCTAAATTTATTTTGAAATTTTCTTTATCGGCTGCGTTCAAAAGTTTAATAATTACCTTTGGAGTAAGTTCTACTATATTTTTCCACTTACTAACTTCACTACTAACTAATTTTAAAATTCGTTTTGGCGATAACTTTTTAATCACCATTTTTATGTAGTAACCCTTTAATAGTTCAATTAAATTTACTTCCGGATCTAACTTTCGTACAGTACTTTCAAGCATTAACAAAACCCTCATTAGCATTGATATATCGGCAGGTAATATTATAGCATGATCGTTTATAATTTCTCCTGCATCTTTTATTACATCGCCCATTACCACATCTTTTATCGACCCGTTTAAATGATTGTTAATAAAATAATCAACCTGAGTAGAAAATAATTCTTCATTATAATCTTTCGGAACCGAACCAATTTCTAAAATACTATCTTTAATTTTAGCTGAGTTTTTTTCAACAAACCCAATTATCAAATTTTCAATTTTAAGTACACTATCATCACTTAAACTACCCACCATTCCGAAATCAATAAAAGCAACAACTCCTTTTTGTTGTACAAAAAAATTACCAGGATGCGGATCGGCATGATAATAATTATCTCTGAAAATCATATCTAAATATGCCTTTGCAATACGCTCGGCAATAATTGCGTTTTGCTTACTTAATCTTTTATCATCTACAATTTCGTTAAGCTCCTTACCTTCAATAAACTGCATGGTAAGTATATTTTTTGTAGAATAATTTTCATAAACTTTAGGAAAAGTAATCCATTTATTATCATTAAAATTAACTTCAAATTTCTCAATATTTTCCAACTCTTTATCAAAGTCAAACTCATTTAAAATGGTGCGTTTAAATTCCTTAACAAGCTTTACTGTTTGTAGTTGCTTTAATTTACTTAAACGGTTTTCCATTATTTGAGCCAAAGCTTCAAGAATTTCCATATCCTCTAAAACCTTTACTTCAATACCCTGATGTATAATTTTAACCACAACTTTTTCTCCGGTAAGTAATGTTGCACTATGTACTTGAGCCACCGAAGCCGATGCAATAGAGTTAATATTAAAATCAGCAAAAGCATCTTTTATATTATCTAAATCAAGCTCTGTTTTTATTATTTCTTCAATATAACTACTATTATCCGTTTTAGTTTTGGTTTGTAATTTTGTAAGTTCATCAGCTAAATCATCGCCAATAACATCGGGTCGCATACTCAACATTTGCCCCAACTTAATAAACGTTGTTCCAAGTTCGTCAATAGCCAATCTAATACGTATGCTTTCGGGTTGAGTACTTATTTTTTCAGGTTTATTTTTATGAATCCTTTTGTTTATCCAATCAATTTTAGACTCACTTAACCAGCTAGCCAAACCGTATTTTGATAAAGTAGAAACTATTTCCTTTACACGAGCCTTATTATTATTCAGCTTTTTCAAATTAGCATTTCGTACTTTAATACTCATTATAAACACTTTGTTAAATTAAAAATTTCAAAAGTGAACCATTGAACAAAAACCTTAAGGTTTTAATGAACAGGTGAACACTATTAATTCTAAATAAATTTATTTTATTACTTCAATACCTCATTAAATCATAAGCTTAACAATTTAAAACCAACAATATAAAGCATTAAATAATAGTGCATTTTTCTATAATAGATATATTTTAAAAAACGATAATTAGTACTTAACCTTAATAAATTTAAACACATAATTAACAACTATTCAATAAGTTTTAATTCTTCCGAAACACTTGTTTCGTTATTAAATAATACCGCATTTGGAAAAACTTCAATTAAACTATTCCATAATTTATGTTTTTTACTAGTCCATTTTAATTTTGTTTGTCTGATGTAAATTCTTGAAATATTATTGGGGAAATCTTTTACTATTTCGGTATAAACAGCCATATCTTTTTGGGTATCATCTCCTAACAAAACAAATTTTCGGGCACCCGACAATTCTATTATTTTTTTAATTGACGATACTTTAAAGTTCTTTCCTTTTTTATTTTTCAAAAGAGCATTTAAACTCAAATACGGAGTAAGTAACATTACACCATGCGGTATGTTAAGTGTATTAATTGCTGTACTTAAAATTTCGAATAAATTATACTCGCTTTTAGAAACGTAAAATATTGATGCTCTGCGTTGTTTTAAAAGCCGTAGCAACTCATTAGTAAAATTAACTCCCTTTCGTTTATTTGGTTTTGTAAGAGTTATTGTGCGTATTCGTTTTAATAAACTATCGGTATACGAAACCAAAATTGTATCATCTATATCAGATATAACCCCCATTAAACAACTTGAATAATTAAATATTATAGGTTTATTTATAAACTTTACAATATTTGAATTACTAAATACTTCAACTTTAAAATCAATATTATCTTCAACTTCATTAACAAAAAAATCAGTATAAATTATAAAAGCACCATTTTTATCGGTAGAAACTTCAAAGCTTTGTCCATTAATATTTAATTTAATTTTTTTATGTGCAAAAACAGGAGTTAAATAAGTTTTTACAACATTTCGAAAATTATGAACCTTATTTTTTGATTTTGAATAATGCGGATATTCCGATAAAAGAACTCCATTAATTACAGTTTTAGTATCAAATTGCACGATATACAAATACCATACTACAGGAACAATATGTTGTTTATTTTTATCCAAATGAAAAATTTTCTTTTAAAGATTCATTATATATTAATTGTGTAGTTTAATAATTATAATAGTCCGTTACTTTTTGCAGTAACACATTGTACACCCGTAAATTCAAGTATAAAAAATACTACCACTACTTAAGACTTTACATTATTTATTTTTTAAACATAATTTTATGATTATCTAGCATATATAAAACATCAAACAAAGTTATTTAACCAACAAACACATTTGACGTATTAGAGTTACACTTTCAATATTATTAGTAAATACATGAAAGTACATTCTACTATTTTTGTAGTTATATTTATCGGCTGTTAAACCTTCAATTTGAGCACTAAAAGATTTATCCATTATTTTCTCTAGCAAATTATCCGAATCGCTTATTGTAGAATTACTCGAAACTAAACTAGTTTCAATATTATCTAAAATTAAATTTATATTACCTTGAAATCTTCTAATTTCAAGCAACTGTTTTTCTTTTAAAGGACGGTGTAAATTAAGAATATGAGTACGTGTAATTTTGGCAAGCTCTTCAAACTCATTAAGTAAATCATCTTCTAAAGTATAAAATTTAAGAAATAACTTACCTGTATTAATATGTTCGGTATCCATTAACTTTAACTGCTCGCTTAACCTACTCGAATATTCAATATTAATTGTTTTAAGATGCTTTACTTTTTTTGTCATTTCCGAAATATTAGCTCTATTTTCGGTCTCTAACGATTCTATAACCAAATCAAACGATTTTCTATAAGCATTTAAAAGTTTAATTGTTTGCTCTCTCATAAAAGGTTTTACTTCCTCCGATGATAAATCAAACCAATTATCAGGAAACTCTAAACTTAAATCTAATTTTAAATCATTATTGGTAAGCTTACTAATTAAATAAACCGATAAAATTACAATCAATAGTGCAATTCCTATTCCAATAAACTCGTATTTATAAACTAATATTGCCAAAAGAGATGAAATTGTAAATGCCGATAATCCGGTAATAAACCAACCTGCTACAACTGTTGCAACCCCCGAAACTCTGTACACTGCCGTGTCTCTATTCCATGCTTTATCGGCTAACGATGTACCCATTAAAACCATAAACGAAACATAGGTTGTTGATAAAGGCAATTTATAAATTGTTCCTGTTGATATTAATAATGCAGCTACAATAAGGTTTACCGATGCACGAACCATATCAAATGCAGGTTCCGACTGAGGATCAACATTAACTATATTTCTACGAGAAAAACGCAAATCAATTAATTTAACAAATGATTCTGGTAAAATAGCTGTAAACAAATCCGATAATTTTATAAAGAAACTAACAACCCAACGTACAAATATATTGCCCGAAAAACGCTCTACCCCATCTTTTTGTCTACTTAAATCAACCGATGTTTGAATTACATTTTTTGCTTTTTTAGATAAAAACAATGTTGCTGCCATAATTATTCCGGCAGATAATAAAATCCATGCACTTGTGGCTTCTCCTTCTCCTAAAAAAGCTTCCATAGTCATTTCATCGGCAGGTAATCCGCTTGCTTGCCACAAACCATAACCTTCTAATCCAGCAACCGAAACTCCTATAAAATTTATTAAATCGTTACTTGCAAAAGCCATTGCTAAAGCAAAAGTTCCCATTAAAGTAACTATTCTGAATGGATCTATTTTTTTTCGGCTAACTAAAACATAAAACATAATAAATGCCAAAACAGCAACTACTATAAATAATATAACTGTATTACTATCAACATAATTTTTAATTTCAGGAGAAACATACGAAGCACTTTTAAGCCCTACTCTATAAATAAAGTTTGCAACAATTGCTACCGAAACGCCTCCGAAAATTGAACCTCCTATTTTGTTATATTTTTCATACTCGAAAGTTAAAATAGAACGCATTATAAACTGAATTAACCAACCTAAAATAAAAGCAGCAATTACCGAAAAGAAAATTGCGACTATCATTTGTACTGCTTTATTAGAATTTATATAGTTTCCAATTTCGGCCAACGCAATATTATTGTCGTAAATTTTAAGCATTGAAAATGCAAATGAAGCTCCAAGTAGTTCAAAAACAATAGAAATTGATGTGGAAGTAGGTAGTTTTAATGAGTTAAATAAATCGAGTAATATAATATCGGAAACCATTACCACAACGTAAATAAATAGCAAATCCTGAAAAGTTAACTTATCAGGAAAAAATACCCCACTTTTAGCAACCTCCATCATTCCACCCGACGATGCTGCTCCAAAAATTATACCAATTGAAGCTACAATCATTACAACCCTAAAAGGTGCAGCTTTACTACCTACCGAGGATGTTAAGAAATTTACGGCATCATTCGATACTCCAACAATTAAATCGAATACGGCAAGTCCGATCATTAAAATTATAATAGCCAAATACACATTATCCATACAATATTTTTAAAATAGCATTATCTATTTTCAATATACTAAACAATTATCAATGAAATAATTACATAGGATTAATGGCAAAATAAAACCTCATATCAACTATATTATAACATATAGTTGATATGAGGTTTTAATAATGGTAAATTATATAGTTGCTATAAATACTAATTAATTGTGTTTGCTTGTTTACAAAAAAATGTAAATACTATTTATAAAGTAAGTATTTACTTCTAATTTTTTTAAATTTCTTCAAATCTTTTTTCCAAGATTTTCTGATTTTTTTTGCACTCATACCATCTTCAATTTGTTTTTGAAGTTTATCAGTACCCGCAAGTTTTACAAAAAATGCATTAAAAAATTTATCTTTTTCAGGATAAGAATTGTATGCTTTAATTAACCATTCTAAATTCAATTCATCTAAATATTCTATTTCCGACAAATCTTCTCCAAAACATTTTTCTCCATTAAACTTAGGTTTCTTCGATCCGAAATTTGGCTGTGGAGTAAATTCAAAATCAAAACCTTTTAACTCAGGAGCTCCATAAATCTGAAACTGTTTTTCGGTACCTCTACCTGCCGAAACTGGTGTTCCTTCGAAAAAACAAATACTAGCATACAAGTTAATTGATTGAGCATTTGGTAAGTTTGGAGATGGACGAAATGGCAAATCATATTTCATTGAATGGTTATAGTTTTTATTTTCAATAACCGTTAAATCAGCTTTAATATTATTTTTCAACCAACCTTCTCCATTAATCATTTTTCCATACTCTCCAATAGTCATACCATAAATAGTTGGTACAGGATGCATACCCACAAACGATTTATATGTTGTATCTAACATTGGTCCATCAACATAATGAGCATTTGGATTTGGTCGATCTAACACAATAACAGGAATGTTATTTTCGGAACAAGCCTCCATTACATAATGCAATGTTGATATATACGTATAAAAACGTGCGCCAACATCTTGCAAATCAAAAACCACAACATCAATACCTTTTAACTGATCGTTTTTAGGCTTACGATTTTTTCCATAAAGAGAAACTACCTGTAACCCCGTTTTTTCATCAATGCCATTCTTAATTTTTTCACCTGCATCAGCAGTTCCTCTGAAACCATGTTCAGGAGAAAAAATTCTAACAACATTCTGATTCAAACTTATTAGAGTATCAACTAACGATACCCCATTAATTTCGGAAGTATGATTAGCAACAATACCAACTTTTTTTCCATCAATCAACTTAATATATTCTTTAACACTATAAGCTCCAGGCTTAATTTGCTGAGCAAAAGTGGTTACCGAAAATAATACGGCAAATAATAGTAATGTTTTTTTCATGTTATGCTTGTTTGTTTGTAATTACATGCAAACATAACATTTGTACGGAAATGAAATGTGTATTATTTAAATAAAAAATTAAGGCGATATACTAAAAACAAGTAGCTAACTATTTGTTTTAGTATATCGCCTTAATTATAAATAAAATTATTACATAATTAATTAAAAACGGTAACCAATAAAAAACATTATTTCAGATCCATTTACACTAACAACGTTTCCTATAATTTCATCCGGAGTATTACCATAAGTTTCTTGAACATAATTACCAACATTAAACATATACTCAACACCCGTAATTATATGATTAAAATTTGCCTCTATTCCAATAACTGGAGCAAAGCAATAATCTTGTCCTTTTTGATCAGCCTCTTTATACATACCCGTTAAAATTTCGGTATTATTTTTTATAGTCTGAAACTTTGCTTCGGCACCAACATAAGGATTTAAAACATCTTTTACTTTTAAGAACTTTGGATAATACAAAACACCAAGTTTATACTGAAGCATTGATAATTTAAAGTTTTTAATAAGTATTTCTTCTCCGTTTTGCTCATCTATTTTAGATGAAAAATATGAAACTCCAAATCTTGCACGTAATTCCGTCATAATATTTAACACAATATTTCCACCCCAAATTACATTTCCTCCTATTTCAGAACCAGTACCATTATTATCGGTAATATAATTATCTATAAAACCTAAATCCGGACTGTAATATCCTGCACTTACATTTACGTTGTGCACATAAAACTTAAACAAAGACGAACCATTATTTATAGAATCCTTAATTTCCGAATTACCATCAGCATTTTCATTAATATCTAATACCGATTTAGTGTTTAAACTGTCATTATCAGATGTATATATAACAACTTTTTTACCGTTATTATCAAATTTATTAAACCCATTATTTATACCCGTATTATTACCAGCATTGTTTTGGGTATTTACATCATTACTACCATTTTTTACAGATGTTTTATTATTATCATTATTTGAATATACATTATTAGCATCGGTATTGTTTGGGGTATTTACATCATTACTTCTAGCATCGGTATTGTTTTGTTCATCTGAATAATTATTATTTACATTATTATTAGACGTATCGTTTTGGCTTACTTCATAACTATCATCATATACCGTATTATTATTTGAATAACCATCATTTCCCGATTCATTATTATTATCGTCATCTGAATTGTCATTACTTCTACCTGAAGTATTTGTATTATCTACATTATTATTATAACTATTATTAACTCCACTATTTTCAGAATTATTATAGTTATTTTCTTCATCAGAAGAACTATCATTTATACTAGTATTATTACCCGTATCATTTCGAGTATCTACATAATTTTCTTTGTTTTCCGATTCATCATAATCCGAATTGTTCTTATCATCAGTATATCTATTATCAGATGTATTATCAGACGTATTACCATCTTTAATTACAATGTTATTTATTGAACCTTTTTTATTATTTAAATCATCATTACTGTTATTAGATGTTTTGTTATTTAATCCTATTTGCTTGTTATCAATGGCATTATTTTTATTAACATCATCGTCATCATCATAAAACCCGAATCTATTTTGAATATCTTGCAAAATTCCAGTATTTTGTGTTTCAGAGTCATTTTGTTGTTCATCCTGACAAGAAACTATCAACGACAGCAATATTATAAAGGCTGTTATATTTTTTATTTTCATAATCTTTCGTAATCTATTTTTAATTATATCAATTGCATTGTAAACTTAATTACCCATTAATTACCACTTCCACCTTCGTGCTTGTCTATACCACAATTAATAAATGTTCCATAATCGGCATTTAAAGATGTATTAAACATCATACGACTTTCATGATACGATCTATAATAAATTGCCAAACAATATACTCTGAATGAAGCAACTCTAGTTTTAAAGTATTCGTCATTTTCAAAATAAATACTATTACTATCTGTATATAATTCTTCATAATAGTATTCATGATAGAATTTATAATATTCTTCGTATTTACTATCACATTCTTTATACCTATCGTATACAATTTTATAAGCATTATAAAAAGCTTGAATATTTCTGTAATAGGCATAGTAATAATTATCATAGCACTCTGGAGTATAAGAACTATTTCCAACCGGAACTCCCACCGGAGCAATAAGTTTAACAATATCAGTTAATTCATATTCGAAACCTGTAGGCATAAATTCTACAAATTCATCATTTTCAAACATTGCTTCAGCCGCAGCTAAAAATGCTTCATTATGCAATTCTTCTGGTTCTTTAGTAAATCTTTCAGCAACTATATTCAATATTTGTAAATCATTATTGTCCATTGATGAAAATTCATCCGACGATATATCGTACATATACGAAAGTATTTCTTTGTCATTCATCAAATTATTAGCGTCTAAACCATCTAAAAACACAAGTAACTCATCATCCGCAATATCCTCGAAATCATCCATGAAATCTTCAACTTCAGGGGTAATTTCTCCCGATTCAAAAACATCGTCAAGTAAAGAACTAACCTTTTCTACATTAGAAAAATCTACATTTTCTATAAATTCTTTTAATGGTTTCTCTAAAGGTATCACCTCCACATTTTTTTTACAACTAGTAAAAACACTCAATAACACTATTGATGTTAATACAATAAAGCTTAGTAGAAAATTTTGTTTTCTCATTTGGGTTGTTTGTTAATGTTATAATTTTTAGTTAGTTAATTTTATTTTCAGTAAATAATTAAAAATACTGAAGGATAATTGTTCTTATTAGTAGTTAAACATTATTTTAAAATGATTGAAACCATTACTGCTGTATTTTGCATTACATCCTATAGCATAATATGTTATTTGTTAATTTGCTGTTCAATAAACAGTGGATTATTCCAATGTTCCGAACGATTTTGATTTGGTTTTATTTCATAACCCTTACCGTAGCTATTACCAGTAGTAGCACTATATTCCCAATCGAAATATTTAGGCAACCTTAACCTAACCAAATTTCGTCTTCCAATTTTCTTTTTCGATAACGGTATTGCCACATGAAACCCTGCATTTAACTCTTCTTTTATTTCATTTTGAGAATACATTCCATAAAAGCCAAGTGTTACTTCTCCAAAATGCCTTGTTAAATCAAATCTTACACCATCATCGTTATTAAGAAAACGATGGTAGCCTAAATCAAACTGCAAATCGAAACGAGAATAGTAATACTGCATAACAACATTCCATGTTAGATAATTTAAATCTCCGGTTTGCCATTTATCACTATCATAAAACGACTTCCCCGTAATTCCGGTATTTATTATAAATGAGAAGTTTTTATTTATTGGTTTATTCAAAGTAAAATCTACACCATATCTATTATTACTAAAATTACCTGCTGTTATATTTCCGTACCAATTACTGGGCAACCTAAAATTCTGAGATAATGTTAAAAAACCAGGACGTACATAATCTTCCTCATAAGTATCATCAACATAAATAGGTAATATAACCTGACCTGTTAGCATCATACCTTTCCAAAAACTAACTTCCATTGCAGGAGCTATATTAATCTGTATCTCATATATTTTACTTAATAATTTATTCTTTAAAATAAACTGCGGATACAAAACCAAATCTGTTTTATAAAACGATTTATTTTTCGGTTTTAACTCCTTAATTAAATTCCATTTTTCGTCATCAATATATTTTAAACTAACATTATTACTCTGCTTGTTTTCAACATTAAAATCAACCTGAAGCTCTGGAATACCTCTATCCATAATAAAAAGCTTATGTTGATTTAATGAAGTTGTATCTGAAATAATTTTCAATAACGATTTTATTCCGTTTACATTATATCTAAACAAATTATCTTCCGATGATATATACATTGTATTATCATGCTGATTTACTCTTATATTTTCGAAATCATTACTTTTAATTTCTTGTGCAAATACCTCAACAGAATACAACATAAAAAAATGCGTAATCATCAGTATAAAATTTAGTTGTTTACTCATAATACCTATAATTAAAATTACATTTTAATACCTTCGGTTAATTCTACTTTCTTATTAACAGATACTTCATTTTTAGCAAACAACGAAAACTTATATTGCAAACCAGCTGTAATATATTCTTGTTGATATAGTAAAGCGTGCAACTTAAAACCATTAAATATATTTAACGAAGCTCCAATATTTATATTCTGAGAATCGTATTCTGCAATAAACTCAAGCGATTTCCAATCTTTAGATTTTGCTCTAATTCCACCAAAAATACCATCTAACGAATTTCCACTAAACATAAAAGTAGTATACCACCCAAAAGTAGCTTCAACATTAAAATTATTAACATCAAATTTCTTTGTACCAGTAATGTACATTGATCTGTAATATTGATTGGAATGATTCTTAATATTGTATTCTGATTTTTGTCTGAACTTAAAAAGGGTTGTCATTCCTGTTGATATAATATCATTTATTCCAACAGCTAAAGAAGGTGTATTATCGTTTTCGTTAAGTATTTTAATTTTTGTAGATATAGATCTATCCTGATTAAAACTTCCATCAAATACTTTTAAAAAAGTTAAAGTATAAGCCACCTCAATAAAAGGCAAGAAGGTTGCGTTTATGTAATAGTTACCTGAGTTATAAGAAAAAGCCTCAGGAGTAATTGCTTGTGGCAAAAAATTACCTCCAATCATAAAATCTCCATCTTTATTAGTATCTGCCGATGGAATATTTAACAACCCAGTCATTCCTGATGTTGTTTGTGCATAAATACTTGGCACACTACACATTAGTAAAAAATAAAACATTTTATGTATCATAACTGGGCTCGTTAATTAATAATAAAATAAACACAAATCACTTACTCAAAATATTAAAAGGCCTTTTATACAAAATCAATTTGCATATTTTACTAATTTTCAGTACTTTAGCAAAAGACATCTACAATATATAGAGTAATAACTATATCAAAAACAGCAATCTACTATTTACATAGTGGATTTTAATGCGTTCCCTACATTGAAAGTAAGAAATTACTTCATCTTAAACAAGTACTTATATGTCAATTATATAGGATTATCTACAAAACAATATTTTAAAACTAAATACAATCCCTTACATCATAAACTACAACTATCTTTTCGTAGTAAATATTATCATTTGGCAACACTCCGTTAAATTATAAATTAACAATGTGTAATTGTAATTATCAATTTAACACTCTAAAAATCAATAATATAAAACATTAAATAGCTATAGTGTTTCTTACACTTTACTTTATGACACTTCACTTTAATCTACTTAACTGGCGTATAACGTGTTACGGAAAAAAATAAGGATTGTTAATTTTGGATACTTTACTAAAAAATAAACGTAAAATTTATTGAATCTAAAAACACTTTATTAGTATTTAAACAAGAAGCCACTATTACCTATAAAACACTACAATTAACTATATTTGCAACATGATACAAATAGGAAAAGCTTTGGTTTCGGAAAACATAATTGAAAAACAATTTGTTTGCGATTATGAAAAATGTAAAGGAGAATGTTGTGTTGCAGGAGATGCAGGTGCTCCGGTTGAAAAAAATGAATTAGAAATTTTAGACGAAATTTTTGATAAAGTAAAACCATACATCACTGAAAAAGGTATTAAATCTGTTGAGGAATTTGGTACTTGGACTAAAGATGATTATGGAGAATATGTAACTCCTTTAATTGATGGTAAGGAATGTGCATACACTGTTTTTGATGATAAAGGAAATGCCCGTTGCGGAATAGAAGATGCTTATAATGCAGGTGCAATATCGTGGCGTAAACCAATTTCGTGTAGTTTATATCCAATTAGATTAAGAGAATACTCTGAATTTACTGCTGTAAATTACGACAAATGGAGTATTTGCTCTGATGCTTGTGTTTTAGGACGAAAACTAAAAACTCCAGTTTTTGAATTTTTAAAAGAGCCATTAACTCGATATTTTGGAGAAAAATGGTACTCTGAATTAGAATTAGTAGCATCCGAATACCTGAAACAGAAGAAATAAAACCACAAAAACATTACTAAGGTTTATATAAAACATTCCTTAATAATTGTAAAATTAACAGAATATAATTATGATGAATTGGGTTGATTTACTATCTCTTAAACGTTTTGGCGATAATAAAACGCGCTTAAGAAAAGATGAAGATGAAACTCGTTTGGGGTTTGAGGTTGATTATGATAGAATTATTTTCTCTACCCCATTTCGTAACCTTCAAGATAAAACTCAAGTAATACCTCTATCAAAAGGTGGATTTGCACACACTCGTTTAACTCATTCGTTAGAAGTATCGAGTGTTGGACGATCTTTAGGACGAAATATTGGAAAGGTAATTATTGAAAAATATCCCATTTTAAAAGAAAAAGGATACAAAGCCAACGATTTTGGAGCAATAGTTGCCGCTGCAGGTTTGGCACACGACATTGGAAATCCACCATTCGGACATTCAGGAGAGGGTGCAATTGGTCAATATTTTAAAACCGGAAACGGAAGTAAATTTAAAGATCAACTAACAGATGGAGAATTGGCCGATCTTACTCGTTTCGAAGGAAATGCTAATGGTTTCAGACTTATAACCGAATCAAATCAGGGTGTAAATGGCGGATTACGATTGTCGTATGCAACACTTGGTGCTTTTACTAAATATCCAAAAGAATCAATTCCTAAATATGACGTTGTAAAATCGGTTGTTGAAAAAAAATATGGATTTTTTCAAACCGGAATTTCCGAATTCGAAGATATTGCCAACGAACTAAAGTTAAAGAAGTTCAGAAATAATGAATTTAAAAATTGGGTTCGCCATCCTTTGGCATTTTTAGTTGAAGCTGCCGATGATATTTGTTATTCAATTATTGATTTCGAAGATGGTTTAAACCTTGGTTTAATTGACCAAGATAAGGCACTTGATATGATAATGCCTATTGTTAAGGATCGTATTATTTTAAAAAAATATGAGAGCATTAATTTAAATACCGACCGTAATAGTTACCTACGTGCCCTTGCAATTGGAGTGCTTGTTGGTGATGTTACCCAAATTTTTATTGATAACGAAACTGATATTTTAAACGGTACTTTTACAAAATCGCTTCTTGATATAAGTAATTACAATCAATCGGTTGAAAATATTAAAAAACTAACCATGCAAAAGGTTTATAAAAACCGTAAAGTTGTGGAAATTGAAGCTGCTGGGTTTGTGGTTTTAGGTGGGTTAATGGATATTTTTATAGATACTGTAAATAATTTACACAACAATGAATTAACAAGTTACGATATACACATTTTAGATTTACTTCCTACCCAATATATAGGAGTTAATAAAATACCTGAAGCAAGTATATATAAACGCATTTTAAATATTTGTGCTTATTTATCAAGCATGACCGATACTTACGCTATATCGTTATACAAAAAACTAAAAGGAATTGAGTTGCCTACGTAACTTAAAATTATAAAGAAAAAAAGACTAATAACATGGATAAGGCAATGAAAATAATTGCAGCTATTGTATTAACAACAATTGCTGCCGGAGGTATATTAAGTACATTTAACATACCAAATGCAAAAATGGTTATAGGTTTCGGAATACTTGGATTAATGTTTGTATTAATGCCTTTTTTCTTGTTTTGGCGTTACGATAAAAAGCAACAACTTAAACAAGAACAAAATAATAACCTCAACTATTTTGAGCAATTACAAAATAAAAATGGAAGAAAATAGTATTGAATGGATTGGATATTTGGCTTCGGCTTTAGCTGTAATATCTTTTTCTTTAAAAAATGTAAAGCAACTAAGAATTGTAAACACAATAGCCGCAATAATTTTTACTTACTACGGATTTTTAATTGCATCTCGTCCGGTTATTTTTACCAACGTTTTTATAATTGCTTTTAACTTATATCATCTTAAATCAATATTAAAAACAAAAGTGTAGCAATAATTTATTTATACTAAATTCTGCTATCTGTTGTAGGCTTATTTACTACTCCCGAATCGTAAAATTTATCTGTAACTTTTTCAAACAAATAAGGTTTATTTTCTACCTCTACCCCATCAACAGTAAATTTGTTTACAACCAGTATTTTTAGTATAAAAACAACCATAATTAAAACTACTGCAAATGCATGATACTTTAAGTAAGGTTGGGGCTTTTTTTCGGTAATTATTTGCTTAATCATACATTTGTTTTATTGCCAATTACTTGTAAAAAATAGTGATAATATTTTATAAACTTCAACACTTTAAATGCTTTTTAATATAGTAATTACAATATTTACTTAAAAATAAACAACTGTTAATCAAATAATTTAGCTTTAAACTGATAAACAAATATAAATACAAAATTTAAACATGTATTCTGAATTTTTACCAAATACATACTTTAAATGATTTTATATTAAATAATATTGATTAAATATAAAATCATTTAATTATTAACAAATAATTAAAATTGATTTAGTGCAATATTAAAACTCTATTTAAATGAACTTAAAAGAAATTAAACTCCAATTCGAAACTGATTTATCAGAATTATTTGAAGATAAAAATGAATTATTGTCGATATTTTGGATGCTTTCGGAAGAATACTTTAATATAACCCGATTAAATTTCGCATTAGATCAAAGTCTATCTCCTAATAATAATGAACTTTTAAAATTTAACTCGGCATCGGTACGATTAAAAAATAACGAACCTATACAATACATTATTGAAAAAGCATATTTTAATGGTTTAGAGTTTAAAGTTAATTCGGATGTTTTAATTCCTCGTCCCGAAACTGAAGAATTAGTTGAATGGATTACAGAAAACAAACTCTCAAAACCATTGGATATATTAGATATAGCAACAGGTAGCGGTTGTATTGCAATAAGTACTTATAATAATTTCAATAATACTAATGTTGAAGCAATTGATATTTCGGAAGGTGCTTTAATAGTTGCAAAATATAACAACAAGTTATGTAACAATAAAGTTAAATTTCATAAAGCAGATGCTTTAAATCTTAAAAACAACTCATACTTTAACAACAAAAAATGGGACATAATAGTAAGTAATCCGCCTTATGTTAGGAATTTAGAAAAGACTGAAATAAAGCAAAATGTACTTAAATACGAGCCAGGTTTAGCTCTTTTTGTAGAAGATAAAAACCCTTTAATATTCTATAAAGAAATAATGCTTTATGCAAAACAAAACCTGAAACCTAAAGGCAAGTTGTACTTCGAAATAAATCAATATTTACCCGAAGAAATGAAGCAACTAGCAACCGAAATTGGTTTTAATAATTTCGAACTAAAAAAGGATTTTAAAGGAAATTATAGAATGATGATGCTTGAAATATAGTTTTTAGAGATGCCATTTAGTTAATAAAACGGTGTAGCTTAACAATTAAAATTACTTACTCATTATCATTTTAATTGCAATAACTATCATTAAAACACCAAAGCCTTTTTTTAAATATTTAGGATCGATTGATAATGCAACTTTCGATCCAAAATAACTTCCTATTAAAAAGGTTAAAGAAATTACCGCAGCATATTTCCAATTAATATACCCTTCGTGGTAATATCCAATTGCAGCAGCTAAACCAATTGGAGGAATCATTGTTGCAATACTTGTACCTTGCGCTTCAAGCTGAGATAGCCCCATAACAAACACAAGCATTGGTACTATTATAATACCACCTCCAACTCCAACAAGCCCACTTACCAAACCTGCAATTATACCTATAAATATCAGCCAAATTATTACGTTAAAGTCCATTAGAAATCGAGGTTTAATGATAAATAAAAAGTTTTGGGAAGTTGCTTACCTGTATCAGTTCCCCATGCCCAATCGGCACGTATAAAATACCCAAACATTTGAGTTCTAGCTCCAATTCCATAACCATACACAAACGAATCATTATTTCTATCAATAGTAACTCGTATTGATTCTCGGTTAATTATTTCGTTATTAGTAGTATTTTCTTCCGACCAAGGCGCCACTCCTACCCACGCAGTACCAACATCAAAAAATGGCACCACCTGAAAATGACGCAATACGCTCCAACTTATAGGAGTATCAAAAAAGTACTGAATCATAGGAATTCTCACTTCCGAATTAAACAAAGCGAAACTTGTACCGTGGCGTACATTTTGTTTGAATCCCCTCATATTTGTCATTAAAGTTTGAAAACCATAATTTATATCAGGCGATGCTGGAACAGTATTATCGAAATTAGATATGGCACTTGGTATAAAACTATTATCAACTCCTCCTATATAATACACCAGTCTTTGAGTTCCTAAAGAAGTACCCATTGCAAATCTGTTTGCCCAAATTACATTCCTATGTATTCGGGTATAATTACGAGCGTCAAAACCTAAGTTAATCATTGTTTCGTCTGCACCATTAAATCCTTGATATAATTCGGCAAAGGTTTTTATACGAGTACCTCTATGCAGATTTAAACTATAATTTATGGTATTATCAAAAGTATGATCAAGTCGTGTTGTAAAAAAATGATCGTAAGTTATTGGTGCCGATAAACTTTTTTCTTCATGATTTAACAACACATTTTTATCTCTACGGTAACCTACCGATAACGAAGCTGACGAAACCGGACTAAAAGGGTAACTTAATTTATACTGAAACTTATTTGTTATTAAATTTACTCTATAAAAATTATCTCCCAATGGAATCCACTCTGGCTTATTTCCTTCTCCTGGTCCAATAACTCTATATTGACTTCTTCTATAAAACAAATACGATTTATTCCAACGTTTTTTTCTAACATCGTATTTTAATTTAAACTCACTATTAGGACTCAATGACAAACCTGCAACCGGATAAAAATCGGTTCTAAAACCTCCAGTTAAAGAATTATTATTAAACACATCGGTAAGCTTAACCTCAAACAAACCATTTACTCCCGAACTCATATAAACCGGACCACCTGTAAAAACCTGATAATCTAAATTATCGCTCGATTGATCAATTTGCGTAGTTAATTCAGTTGCAAAATATATATTTCTATAAAGTCGTTTATACTTTTCGAACTTGTTTCTTTCTAAAATTTTTATTTCAGGATTTAAACTATCAGGAGTAGTAATAAAATTATATCTATCATTAAACCTACCTTCTACCCCATACATATTATATATTTCGGGCTCAAAAACATATTTACCAATATTTATAGGATATTGCTTTATATTTAATTTCAGTTCTTGTACCGAACCTTCGTTTGCTTCATTTTTGGTTGTATCAACTAAAGTATATTCATGATTGTTTTTAGATATATTAACTAATGCTGATAAATTATCTACTAACTCAATCCTATCCTTATCATCATTATATTTTATAGTAGTGTTTTTATCATCATTTATATCATGATTCAAAACAGATCTATTATCACTTTGTAATTTATAATTATCGAATGTAGTACGATAATGAACAATAGTATCAACATGACTAACAATGCTATCCATATCAAATACATATTGATTTTGAATATTATGTTCGTCGGTAGCCAAATATATTACACTATTATCTTTATTAAGTTTAGGTATAATTTCGCTTGTATATTCCGATTCTGTAGCCTTTTTTAACGTAATAGATTTGTTTTTATAATCATACACAAACAAGTCGGTATAATCTTTTCCTAATGCAAACTTTTTACTTTTAACAATTTTATTGTTGTATCTGTTAGAACTAAAAACTATATCATTATCTCCGTTTATAAATGCAGGATACAAATCGTCGTACGAGTCTTTTGTAAGATTTACAAAGGTGTTAGCTTTTAAATTCAATACAAATATATCGGTATATCCATTTTGAGTTGCAGACATAACCAACTTATCTCCCGATTTTGAAAAAGAAATACTATTAATTTTTGATAAGCCTCTATACGATTTTTCAAACGAAACTTTCTTTAATTCAGTATCGTATATGTACAAATAAATAAGCCCTTTTTTTTCTGCAACCATTGCAATATGTTTATTATCGGGATGCCAACTTATTATAGGATACGATAAATCTTCGTTTTGAGTAATTCTATATCCTCCTTTAAATACCTTTTCTCGTTTTTTAGTTTTCGTATTAAATGTATAAACATTAAATAGCCCCATACTATTTGTGGTATAGGCAATTAAAGAATTATCCGAATTTGTTGAAAGTTGAAAAATCCGCTCTTCATTTCTCGATTTTGCAACTTCGTTTGGTAGATTTTCTATTTTTTCAGAAAGGTCTATTTTAAAAATTTCAGAATAGTAATCAAGCCAATTTTCCCTGATAGTTTTGTAGTCAATTCCAAGTACCGATTCAAATCCAACTTTAATATCTCTGGTAGTGTAAGTCATTAACACCACCATAGGAATAATTTCTTCGCCGTATCTGTGCGATAAATAATTCCATATTGAATAACCTAAAACTTGAGATTTTTCAACTGAAAAAGAATTGAAATTATCAATATTTTCATAAATCAAACCATCTCTCATTCTAGCTTCAAGCTCAGCTTTGTTATCGGTTTCCGACATATATAAAATCAATCCATCGGCAAACCAAGTTGGTAACGATAAGTTTCTATAAGTTTCAAGTCCTTTTTTAAAATCACCGCCTGCAACCATATAATTAAGTAGCATTTCGGTAATTCCGGCTCTTAACTGTACTTTTAAATCTTTACGCAAACCAGTTCCATAAACAAAAAGTTTATTACCATTTATACTTGTAACTCCTCCTACATTATAAGCCTGACTTGAATTATCGTTTAAATTGCTTTGTTTTAATTCGGTAAGTGAGTTGTAACAAACAACCTGAAACCTCTCGGTAAAATCAACATGAAAAAAATCGGAAAGTTCTTTTAGTTCATCTTTTAATATTGCAGTAACATATTGGGCATTTCTATTTCCTCGATGATAATAAAAAACATCATATTGAGGCAAACGATAAAAATTCCAATTAAAATTTTGATAAACTACTCTGTTTTTTCCAAATTCTTGTTGAACTCCATAAAAAAACTGCCCCTTTGCAGGAGTGTATATCATTAACATAAACACTACAAGTGCCATATTAAATAATAATTTCGACTTTTTATCAGTATAGTTTTTCAATTAGTAGGTAATTTTATTGGGTAGTATTGAAGATACTATCTATTACTGAAAAAACCTATTTAGCACAAATAAAAACGCATTAAATAAATAGTTTTTAACACATTAGATAAATAATTAATGCTAAATTATGTTTTATAACACCTTATAACAAAACTTATTTAAAAAGAGTATTTATTAGTTGAATATAAGTGTATTATAGTTTGTTTTTTTCAATAGTAATGTACAATTAAATGTAATGAAAACATGCAGTATTAAAACCCACAATAATTCAATATATAACATTGTAAATAGTTAAGCAACTATTAATTTGTTAATCAAAAACTCATTAATTTCTTCCTCTTTGATTTCTCGGTATAAATGGATCAGTTATTACTTCGGCACCAACAGGATTATTAAATTTAATTCCATTAAATCTCCATGAAAAACCTAACGATACATACCATTCTTTTTCTACTAAATTTGTATTAAGACCTCCAAAAACATCAAGTTGAAAATTTCTTTTTACCAAATAAGCCAAACCTCCATCAAAATAATTTCTGTATAAATTATCATCACCAAAATGAAGCTCTCCTTTATTTTCAATAAACACTGATAAACGTGGCAATATTGTTTTTATTAATGTGAAGGTGTATGATAGGCTGGGCATATAAATTAATTTTTCGATGTTTATGTTTGAAATAAATACCCAGTTTTTTTCGAAATCGTGTTGAGTTAATACCGAAAAATTTACATCTCCAAAATAACGCACCTGTTCATAATCGTAATACATTGCACTACCCTTAAATCCAATTGTTGGTATATATCCGCTACCTTCGTTTATTCGGTAAACAGCACCTACCATAATAGGTGTAGTAGAAAAATCAAACTTAGTAATATTTGTTTCATCATTTAAATTAATTGTCATCATACTTTCGGAAAGCCCAACACTACCAAAAAACTCTAATTGAGAGTTTCTTGTATATCTAAATAAAGTTTGCAAACCAATTTTTTTAAATGATCCAATAACAACATCATTAGCTAGTAAGTTTTTACTGTGATACATCAACCCCGATTCAACTTGCATCATACCAACCCCTGGATTGTAAGGAGAGAATGAAAAGCTAGGACGATTTGAATTTATTACATCGGTAAGTTGTTGAGAAAAAATATTAGTAGAAAATAAAAAAGCAAAAGATGCCAATAATAAAAATTTATGCATTACAATAATGAGTTTGTTTAGTAAAAAGCAAAAATAGAAAAAGCCACATATTAAATGTGGCTTTTGCGTGTATTTTTTTTATCGAAACTAATAAATAAATTTATAGTTTCTACAAAATATTTTATTGTTCATAGCAGACCTTCATTATTATATAATCTGGAGCATTAATAAGATGGAATGCTTTAATTAAGTGTAAAAGTATTACAAAATTTTGCTTATTAAATTATTAAAATAAACCTGTGATTTTTAATACCACATATAAAAAATACATGAATAAACCACCTACTGCAATGTTTACTACTTTTACAACCACATCATCGAAAAAATTATGCATAACTTTTGATTTATAGGTTAATAAAAAACACTAGAACTTACATATTGTAACCTCTAATACTTCTAAGGTAGTAAAAAAAGATTACAATACTAAGTATTTAGTTATTAATATGTTGTACGTCATATTAACCTGATACTACACACGTGTAAGTATCTGCAAACTAGATAATTACAATTGCAATCTCAATAAACACAACAGTTACAATCTAAAACACTCACTATTAAATTAACAAATATTCATAAGTTATTAAAAAATAAAATCACATTTAAAAACATATGCTTCAACATATTAACTTTAAAAATATAGTTAATTTAATTATAGATTTAACTTTATATGCTCTTTCGAAAACTCTATTATCTCAGGAAAAAACTCATCAAAATCATTACTAAAATCGTTATAGTATTCTTCTAAATCTTCAACCGAATACTCTAAATTATCGGCATATTTACTCCTATTAGATATACCTTTTAAATAACGAGTTAAATCATCTAAGTTTTTATAATTATAAAGCCAATTACCTTCTTTCATAAATTTAAATGCATACTGAAAATTAGCAGGCAGTATATTTATATTGTCTTCTAAAATAGAATACACATTATTTGTATAATCTAATAAATCAGTATCATGATACTTACTCCATTTTACCGCCAGTATATGATCGAAAAACATATCGTTAATAACAAAACGGTATTTATTGTATTTTGGATTTATACGATATACACTTTTTTTAAAAACCGGATGCTTATCGGTAAACTCATCTATTTTACGATGTAAAATTATACCCTCTTTTATTTCTGACGAAAAATTGTGCATAGCTTTTCCTTTTACAAAATCGCCTATAAAATTACCGATTAAAATACCTGGATTATTGAATGATAAATACGAATGTGCCAAAAAATTCATTTGTTTTATTATTTTACAAGTTTAAAAATAAGTAAATGCATTTATTAGTTTAATATAAGAGTAGTATTTATAGCTTTAGCAGACATTAGTAGAATACTAGTATAATAACTATTAGTAAGTTAAACACCGCTAAAATTATCTTTTAGCAGCATTTACCAACTCTAATCTATCTAAATTTACAATGGTTGTAAAACTTCCGTAATTTAAAGTTGCTTTTTTCCTTTCAATTCTTTCAATAGTTCCATAAGATACACTTCCGGTTATTCGGGCTGTATCACCAATTTTAAGAGTGTATTTAGGTTTTGGCGGATTTATAGCTTCTGCTTTTTTCTTTTCAATTTTCTTTTCTCTAATTACTGCTATTTTTTCTTCCATTTCCTTAGCTACTTCCTCTTTCTTTTTTACAATAGCTACTTGCTTTTTCTTCGATTCTTTATTTACCTTTAGTTGATCTCTTTTCTTTGCATTTTCCATTTCTGCAATTTTCAACGTTTCGGTAAATAATTTTTTCTTATTAGGTTTCTGAAAATACTCATCAATTATTGAACCTAATTTTTTACCAAGAGTAATTGTTTTTGCTTGAGTATCGAATTGTTCCTGATAATTTTCGAGTTTATCGGCAATTTTACCACTTATGCTTTCGTACTTTTTTATTTTCTCGCTTGCTTCAATTTCTTTCGATACAAGACTATTGTTAGTAGTTTCCATTTTCGAACGCTCTTTCTGCAATTTGGCTATGGTTTTATCAAGCCTAACATTTTCGGTATTTACCTTTTTCTTTGCTCTGTTTATCAACCTAAATGGAATGCCATTTTTTTGAGCAACCTCGAATGTAAAAGAACTACCAGCCTGACCAACATGTAGCTTAAATAGTGGCTCTAAAGTTTTTTCGTTAAAAAGCATATTGGCGTTTATTGCCTCAGGCATTTCCTCAACCAACACCTTTATATTTGTATAATGCGTGGTTATAACTCCGTAAGCACCTTTTTCGTAAAACTCCTCTAAAAACACCTCGGCCAAAGCTCCACCAAGCTCAGGATCGGAACCTGTACCAAATTCATCAATTAAAAACAGAGTATTTTTATCTACATTTCTCAAAAAATGATTCATGTTTTTTAATCTGTACGAATAAGTACTTAAATGATTTTCTATTGATTGATTATCTCCTATATCAGTTAAAATTTTATCGAAAAAGCACATTGTTGATTTTTCATCAATAGGAACTAAAATTCCACTTTGCAACATTACTTGTATTAAACCCAATGTTTTTAAGGTGATACTTTTACCACCAGCATTTGGTCCGGAAACAACTATAATTCTTTGGTTTTCAGTTAATTTTATACTCTGAGGAATGGTTTCGGATTTCGATGCTTTATTATTCAGAAATAAAATAGGGTGATAAGCATCAATCAATTCCATTTTTTTATCGGAATTAATTTTAGGCAAACAAGCATTTATTTCTTTTGCATAAACCGATTTCGATCGTAATACATCAAGCTTAACTAATAACACTAAATAGTTATTTAAAAGCTCTTTATGTGGACGTAGTAAATTGGTTAACAGCTTAAGTATTCTAACAACTTCTTTCTTTTCCTCGTATTGTAACGACGCTAATTCTCGGGTAAGATTAAGCACACTGTTGGGCTCAATAAAAACAATACTACCCGAACGTGATGATCCCATTAAATTACCATCAACTTTTTTTCGAAACTCGGCTTTTACAGCTAGCACCCTTTTATTTTCAATAACCGACTCTCTAATATCATCTAAATATCCCGACTGTGAATATCGAGATAAGGCATGCTGAAAATTTTTATCAATGTTTTTTCTAACCTCTCCCATGCTTTTTCTAATACCATGCAGGGTTGTTGTTGCATTATCTTTTAACTCTCCAAACCTGTTGAATACTGTAAAAATAGCTTCCGTAATTTCTTTAGTAAAAATTACATTTTCGGAAAGTAATTTTAAGCTTGGATAATGATCTTTAAATTTTTCTAAAAACTTAATTAAATCGTTTACTGTTTCAGAAACAGAAGCAATATTTAAATACGATTTTTCTTCTAAAAAAGTATTTTCAATACCTAATAATTTTATGTCGTTGGTAATATCCTCAAAATCATGATTAGGAATACGATTTTCGGTAGAGTATGATTTTAAATATTCATCAACTTGCTTTAACTCTATCTCTAGTTCTTCAATATCTAAAAAAGTAGTTATTTCTCTTGAAGCATTTTTACCCAATATCGAATGACATCTACTTTCTATTTGAGATATAATTTGATCAAATTCAAGATCTTTCAGAGTTTCTTTAGATATTTTTTTCATATATAGCTACTTGTTAATTTCATGCAAATTTAGTGTTTCTTTTTTATTTTAAATAACCAATAATTTATGGTTATTTAACTACACCATAAACCATAAAAAAAGCCCATACAAAAATATGTATGAGCTTTTTTTATTTGATTCTAAGTTATAAAATAGTTTTGAGTTTCAATAAAAACTATTCAATAATTATACTTTTTGTAAAATATAAATCTCCTGTTTTAATCTTTAAAAAATATACACCTTCCGAAATCTTAGTATCTAAATTAAGAGTTAATCCGTGGTTATATTTTAAGTTTTCAGCACTATAAACAAGCTTACCCGATGTAGAGTAGATGTATGCGTTTATAATCTGTCCTTGATTAATATTATCGGAATGAATACTTACCGAACCATCAGTTACAGGATTAGGATAAATATTTATATTAGAATTTTCTATATCATCTGTTGACAATCCACCTTTTTTTCCAAATCGGATAATTAAAGTTGGTGCTGGTGTTCCATTTTTTTCAGCTCCATCGGCAGATGTTATAGTAGTTCTAGCATACTGACTATTGTTAACATCATTAGTACTTAAACGTAGTAATGCAAACTTACCCTCTGCTAATTCTTTATATTGATTATTTAAATATTTAACAAGATTTAATTCTCCAGCAGACGAAGTATTTTGTATACCAAGTGCTGTTGTTTTATTTGCAAAATCTTCTTGTATTACAAAACTGTTATCATCGCCAGTAAAATCACCAGCATATCCATCGGTTACAAGAGTATTTCCTTTTTCACGAGCATCTAAACCAAATAGGTTTAATTTACCTGTATCTGAAGAAGCATTTGTTTCGATATTAACCGAAAATTTAGCTTCAATAACAACCATTCCTTCAGGTGCTTCTGGCAAAAGAAAAGGAAAAACTGCCGACATTTGCTCTCCTGTTTTTGTATAACTTCCACCAGCAATTATGTTATCTCTGTTATTAGGATCAACGTAACTAAATAATGGAGAATAAACAGCCCCATCTAATTTTGATGCAACTATAGTTTGTATTGAAGCATCAGCAATAACATTAAGGTTAAAACTTTCAACCGCATCGCTTACTCCGTTATTTGCTACAACAGTAATATTATACAATCCAGCTCTATAAAGCTCTGGAGAAAATTCTAAAGTTCCAGTATTATCTCCATTATCTTTAAAAACACCAAAATCAGGTAAATTCTGTACCGAAAAACTAATATCACTATTAGCTGTATTTTTTGCTGAAAATCCCACTTTCAACGTAGTTTCTTCTTGCATTTCCTTATTTTCTATTGGAGTAATAATTGCAGGATCGGCATCTTCAATACCTTTAACTACAACTTCTCCAGCATCTGGTACTGCATTTACTAACACATAATTACTACCTTCATGAGAAATCATATCAGCATCAATACTCTTTCCGTTTTGAGTTGCCGAAACATTAACCCATGTATTACTTACTCTTAATTTTACAGTTAAAGCCTGGTTATAAACCGAATTTAACATTTCATCAGTTAAATTAAATTTTATTTCTGAAGACTTAACATCTGTAACATTAAGTTTATGTGTTGCGTATGATTGAGAGTACATAGCTACACTTGTATATCCACCAACCCAAAAATCAGCATTTTTAAGCTCCTGAAGTAATGCCTTAGCACCATCTTTATCGGCTTGAGTATGTAAACTATGAAAGTGTGTACTACCCCAACCTCTGTAATAATTACTATTATATAATGTAGAAGTTTTATTAAGTAAAGCAGGTAAGTAAGTTTGTGGTGCTTTTACTATATGTGGACTTGATACAGAATTTACATTTAAATAATTAACCGTATTAGCATTATTTAAAACACCCTTAGTACCACGTATTGATATAAATTGTTTACGAGCCTCAGCATCGTTACCTTCACCAAAAGGATAAGCATAAGTTAAACACTTGCCTTTAGTAATTTCAGCATTAATTTTATTTTGAGTAGCTTGTAAACGTGCTAAATAATCAGCATCCGTTGGGTTTGATTCTCCGTCAGGAATAGCAGTTGTAGAATACCAGTTTCTATCGTCATGCCCCTGTACTTCGTTACCCAAAGCTTGAAGTTCTACAAACGTAGCCCAATCTTTTACATTGTATTTATCTTCAGCCTCAGTAATTACAAACCAAGTAAAACCGAAATCAAATTCTTCCTGCATATTTTTCCAAAAAGGAATATCAACAACAGGGTTATCGTCAATAGTAACTGTAAAAGCCGATAATTTATCGTTTTTCCACAAACTAACATCAGCATCACCATGATTAGCCGGCCATTGCTTGTCTTTTACTTCAAATCTTGGA
>JAGLDK010000066.1 GCA_023145615.1 Ichthyobacteriaceae bacterium
CCATCCATATCGGTAGTTGTTCCGACAGTGGTATTTTTGACGTAAACATTTGCAAAGGCAAATGGCTCATTATTACTTCCATCTGTAACTACACCACTAACTTCTGTTTGGGCAAACAAAAGTGGAGTAATAAACAATGATAATAATAACGTAAGTAATTGTTTTTTCATAAAACCTATTAGTTTGGCTGGCATTAATTAATTAAGTGATTTTTTGTAATTCGAGCACGATACATGGTGTATCATGTTGCAAGACCAAATGTATATAAGTAGAGGTGTGTGATAAAAAAAATTAGACCGACAAACAAGGTTTCAAGTTCATCAACCTAAAAAACACGTTAAACAAATAAGAGTATTTCAATATAATAAACAAGTGTAGTTAATACACTACATTAATGAAAAGTAAAATAAACACATAAATCAAAATGCTATTACACTGATTTATCAACACTTTAACCGAAAAAACATTGTGATTAATATTTAAAACAAACATGTAAGATTATAGTGTAATGATAAAAAATAAGCGAAACTAATTGATAAATTAACACAACAATAATTGCTTTTAATTACTGAAGAATAATATACTAAGTAACATTTAATAAATGTGTTAATTTTTAATTGTCAATGGTTAATTATACAGCACTTACAAACGCTAGTTAATTTAAATTTATGCACACAAATAGTTGTATTATGTTACTTATAAAACCTATAACAATTTGTTTATAAGTAAATTAAGATATTACCCTGAATTTAATTATACATGGTTTTAAGCCAAATAAAAGCCGAGTAAAGTTTCAGTATTAAATACTAAAACTTTACTCGGCTTTTATTCAAACAATTATTATACTCTAAAAATATATTCCAATAGTAGGACGCCACGGACTTGAAAAATAACTTTTGTTTTTTTGATAAAGAACATCGTAACACATTGATGCTATTACTCTACCATTTTTACCTACCGGAAAATAATAACCTCCTCCAATATACCACGAACTTAACCAATACGGATCTATTGAAGATGAGTTGCCTTTGTATGATACATAATCTTGTTCAAAATCGGTTGAGAGCATTACATTAAACAATAAATCGTAAGACACCAAAAGCCTACCTCCATATATAGTGTAGCTTTCGTTAACATCTAAATATTCATGATTTATGTACACATAATTTAAACCTGATCCTATTTTAACATTATCAGTAACATCGTAATAAGCTGTTGGAGATAAGAACAAAGAAGTTTGAGGCCCAAGTTGAGCTCCTAAGTTTCCTCCGAAATGAAAAGAATCAATCAATCTGTTTTTTTCAGTTTTATTAGTCTTTATTTCTGGTTCGTAATATTGGGCAGTAACACTATTTATGTTTGAGAAAAATATTATTGTAAATAACAAGGGTACATATCTAACAACATTCATGTAATTGGGGTTTAAATGTTAATCAATATGTTAATTTACAACATATTAACCACATAACAACCAAAATTTATTGCGTAACTAGTTCATTTTCAGAAATTAAGATATAGAGTTTGGTCGTGATAGTTAATAATTGCCTTATGTTGCTTTAATATATCGGCACCAATTACACCATGCACCAAACTAGCACCGTGTTTTTTTAAGGCACTATTAATTTCTGTTAAATTGAACAACACAATTTCATCAATATCAATTTTTAATCCCGAAATTTTAACCTCTGTTAAATCAGATACAAATGCTTTCATATCTGAATTTCCAGCACCAGAAGCTTCCACTTCCTTATCGCTTGTTTTTAAGTTAAACATATCGGCAAACTCAGTACCAACACAACTAGCCGATGCACCTGTATCTAAAATAAATTCACCCTCTACTCCATTAATTTCGGCAGTAAACTGAAAATGCCCAATAGAGTTGCTGTATAATTTAATACACACAAATCCTTCTTTTATTAAAATATCTTTCAAATTCATATATCAAATTATTTTAGTTATTGTAAACAGTTAACGTACATTTTAGTTATTAGTGAACTTTAGTATTGTTAGCTTGTTGGCAACAAGTAAACAAACAATAAATACTCAACTTTTTATAGTTAACTGGTAAATATTTACAGAATCGTTTACTTGTTCACTAGTGCAGTTCACTAATACTCATTAACAATTAAACTAAAAATAGTTATCCTTTGTTAAACCTTATGAAATTTGCATTAACCTCCTTATTTTCGTTCCGAAAACATGAAGAAATAAAAATATGTACGCTTTTTAATTTCGAAAAATAAACAAAGCGAACTTAAAACCTTTTCATTAACTAACAAAGTATGTTTATATAATAGCCCGTTACTTTTTGGCGTAACACATTATTTATCAGCAATAATAAAACATGAAAATTTACAACTGATTTTTAGGGTGTTAAATTGTTAATTATTGCATATTAATAATTTAACGGAGTATTGTTTACTAACAAATTATATATGAATAAAAAAATACACATAGCATTAGTTTTTTTAGCGGTATCAATGATTGGTGTAATTGCTTTTCAGGCATATTGGCTAAAAATGTATCACAATGTAACCCAAGCACAATTTCATAGAGATATACACCGTGCTATTGCAATAAGTACAAATAACGAACTCGAAAGCAGAATACATAAACTTACTGGATCGGGGTCGATATATCATTCAAATGATAAATTTAACTACAATAACACAAATCGTAATTTATCTAATTTTGGATATGGTAAGGGTTCGGGTAAAAGGTTTTACGAAATGCAACGCAAACAAATGGAACGCATTTTTAACCAAATTACAAGCAATAACATTGGTTTAGGAAACATATACACTACAAGGTTTAATTCCGAAAAATTCAATAAGTATTTTGCTGAAGAATTAATAAAGGTAGGTATTGATATTGACTACAAAATAATGTTTATTATAGGAAATAACTTAGAGCAAGTAAACGGAAAATTTACTCGTAACGAATACTCAAAAGCAATGTTTTTTCCTTTACGTAGCACCGGACTACCTCCCGAATCGAAGGTTGTAATTTCGTTTACTAATAAAAACAAATACTTAATATCGAGAGATGCTGTTATAATTTTATCGTCAATAATTTTAATAATATTGGCAATATCAAGCATAGCTTATATTGTGCATAGCTTTTTTAATCAGAAAAAACTATCGGAATTACGCAGAGATTTCATGAACAATATGACTCATGAATTAAAAACTCCTATTTCTACAATTGGATTAGCACTTGAAGCAATGCAAAATTTCAAGATATTAGATAACCCTCAACGTACCGAACAATACATAACTATTGCCCGAAAAGAAAACAAAAGGCTTGCAATGTTGGTTGATAAGGTTCTGAAAATTTCGGCTTACGAAAACGAAAAACTTCATCTTAATTTAGAGTTAATTAATGCCGATATTAAAGTTGATGAAATTACAGAAAGTATAAAAATTCAGATAGAAGATAAAAAAGGAAAAATAACAACAAACTTTAACGCTTTAAACATTAATATTAATGTTGACAAAGTGCATTTTACCAATATTATTTATAATCTTATTGATAATGCAATTAAATATTCGGAGCCAAATCCTATTATAAATATAAAAACTTATACAAATAACAACTATTGGTATTTCGAGATTGAAGATAATGGTATTGGAATAGCAAATTCATATAAAAATAAAATTTTCGAAAAGTTTTTCAGAGTTCCTTCCGGAAATATACACAATGTAAAAGGGTATGGATTAGGACTAAATTATGTATATAATATGGTTGAAAGATTTAACGGAAAAATTACGGTAGAGAGTAAAGAAGGTGTTGGAAGTAAATTTATACTAAAACTAAGTACAACTAAATAATCATTATGAAAGAAGCAAAAATATTACTTGTAGAAGACGAAGTTTTTTTAGGTCAGATAGTAAAAGAAAGTTTCGAAACCCGAAACTTTGAGGTAAATCATTTTGATGATGGATTAAAGGGTTTGGAAGGATTTACAACTTTCAACCCCGATATTTGTGTGCTTGATGTTATGCTACCAAACATGGACGGTTTTACCTTGGCTAAGGAAATTAAAAAGATAAATCCTAACATGCCCATAATATTTTTAACTGCTAAATCGTTAACCGAAGATGTTATTGAAGGTTTCGAAGCTGGTGCCGACGATTATGTTAGAAAGCCTTTTAGTATGGAGGAATTAATTATGAGGGTAAAAGCTGTTTTAAATAGAAAATCAGGAAATTCATCAACACAAAAACAATCGGTTGAAAAATATAATGTTGGTAAGTATAAGTTTTATCCTATAAAACAAGAACTCCATTTTAATACTGACACTAAAAAAATGACTTCCAGAGAATCGGAATTATTAAGAATGCTTTGCGAAAACAAAAACCATCTTGTTGAAAGAGATAATATTTTAAATGAACTTTGGGGAGATGATACTTTTTTCAATGCCCGAAGCATGGATGTGTTTATTACAAAACTAAGAAAGTACTTAAAAAACGACCCCGAAGTAGAGGTTATAAATGTAAGAGGAAGAGGGTACAAATTGGTTTATTAAACAAATTATTAAGTAATGGTAATTGTTAATGGTTAATTCTCCAGTAACTATAAATACTCGTTAATTTAAATTTACATACACAAGTAATTGTGTTATGGCACTTAACTAACAATAGTTTATAAGTACCCCGAAAAATTAACAACTAACAATTACCCTAAAATTTATCGAACAAAATTAAACACAACTACCAATAACACCAAAGTAAACAGAAATACATTTACTATCATATTTTTTTTAACGTACTCAATACTCTTCGATAAAATTATAGATACTGGTATAAAAGCAAATATTAATTCCTGCCCTGTTCCGCTATCTCCAATAATTATTGTTAATATCGAAATTATATACGATATTATTACTACTCCAAACGATTTACGAACATCAATATTTTCCGATCCAAGTTGGGCAACATAGTTTACAACCGAATACAATGTAAGCGCAGATAAAACTACCAAAAATGTTATTGTGTAACTATCGGCATAAAATTCCGACACTCCAAAATTAACATAGTGCATAATATAATGACTACTAAAACCATCTAAATTATCGTTTAAATAATAGTAGGTAAACAACAAAACATATGTTGATGAAACACCCAACAAAGGCATTAACCAAGCACGCCACCCTCCTACTCCATATATTATTATTGAAAAATAAACAAGTATTAAATATAAAGTTGCGGGCGGATAAAATATTGATGCAATACTTATTAACAACCCCGAATCGAACAACTTTGGCAACAAATCAATATTACTTTTCATACTCAGCAAACGTGCCATTGCAATAAGTATAAACATACCCGACAAAAACACATTGCTTAATATTGCCGTATTTTTAGTTGACAACAAAATAACTAGCACCAATAACGAAAAACTATTTTTTCCCACTACCGAAAAGCTGTGCACCGTATAATTATACAATATTAGCATAATTGCCGACACAAATACCGTACCAATAATAGTTATATAGTTAGCTGTGTTATATAAATTAAGAATAGTATTACTACCTAATTCAACATTATAAAGTTGATATCCCAAAACAATAAAGAACATCAAAAAAAGAAACATAACTGTTGAAGCTCTAGTATTTTTGAATATTTTTTTGATCATAACAACATTATTTTTGTGCAAAATTATTTAAACCAATTTACTATAAATAAAAAAGCTCGCCACATAAATTATACACGGTGAGCTTTTTTATTATTTAAATATAAAAATATATACTACAAGTCAAATCCTAAATCGGTTCTGAAATTTTGTTTTTCGAATTTAATATTCTCAATACTTTTATACGATTGTGCAAGTGCATCTTTAAAATTATCGGCATACGATGTTACGGCTAAAACTCTACCACCGGCAGTTACTGCTTTATCTCCTACCGATTTTGTACCAGCATGAAAAACAATTGAATCTTTTACCTTATCTAATCCTGTAATTTCTTTCCCTTTTTCGTAAGCCTCAGGATATCCACCCGAAACCATCATAACCGTACATGCCGATTGCTCGTCAAGTTCAATTAACTTTGTATCTAAATCGCCATCAACCACACCTTTTAGTAGGTCTAATAAATCTGATTTAATACGAGGAATTACAACTTCAGTTTCAGGATCGCCCATACGCACGTTATATTCAATAACCTGTGGCTCACCATCAACTTTAATTAATCCAAAGAAAACAAACCCTTTATATATAAGACCATCTTTTGCAAAACCATCAATAGTAGGTTTTACAACTCTATCTTCTATTTTTTTCATAAAATCGTCGTTGGCAAATGGCACAGGAGATACAGCTCCCATTCCTCCAGTATTTAAACCAGTATCGCCTTCTCCAATACGCTTATAATCTTTAGCGTTTGGTAAAATTTTATACGATTTACCATCAGTAACCGCAAAAACCGACAATTCAATTCCGTCTAAAAACTCTTCAATAACAACTTTTCTCGATGCTTCTCCGAATTTAGAATCCTCAAGCATAGCTCTAAGTTCTTCTTTAGCTTCTGCTAAATCTTCAAGAATAAGCACACCTTTACCAGCAGCTAAACCATCGGCTTTAAGTACATAAGGAGCTTGTAAACTTTCTAAAAACTTATATCCTTTTTCTAAAGTTTCAACTGTAAAACTCTCGTAACCTGCTGTTGGAATGTTATGACGTTTCATAAACTCTTTAGCATACTCTTTACTACCTTCTAGCTTTGATGCCTCTTTCGATGGGCCAACAACCTTAATAGCCGAAAGCTTAGGGTTATTTGAAAAATAATCGTAAACCCCATTTACAAGAGGATCTTCTGGTCCAACAACAATCATATTTACATTGTTGCTTAAAGCAAAATCAGCAATTGAATCGAAATCGTTAACCGACAAATCAACATTTACTCCTACATTTTGAGTACCTGCATTTCCGGGTGCAATAAATAATTTATCAATTGAATTACTTTGTGCTAATTTCCAGCTAATTGCATGCTCTCTACCTCCAGAGCCTAAAATTAAAACATTCATACGGGATATATTTTATATTTTATCAACGTTTAAAATAGCAATACTTAACATTGCTACTATTCTGCAAATATAAACTCTTATTTATAATATAAGTAGTTAGATGTAATAATAGTGAACTGTGCTACGCTAGTAAACATATAGCTTTGCTACTGGCAAACAAGTCTACTAAAACTAACAGGCTAACACTGTCAATTATAAATAAATTCGCATCATTACTTAACACTTATCCACTTGTTCACTAAAAAGTATAGACCAAAAAAAAAGCGAACCGTAAACGATTCGCTTTTTTTGTTTCCTAAAGAAGGGATCTACAATTATGCAATTGCAGTTTCTTTCTCCATTACAACTTGACCTCTATACATTAGTTTACCTTCATGCCAAAATGCACGGTGGTATAAATGCGCTTCACCTGTTGATGGATCGATAGCGATCTGAGGTACTGATGCTTTGTAATGAGTTCTTCTTTTATCTCTTCTTGTTTTCGAGATTTTTCTCTTAGGATGTGCCATCTTCCTTAATTATTTACGTTAATAAATTCTTTAAATCATCCCATCTAGGATCATCTTCTTTTTCTTCTTCAAAATTATACTCTGGTCTTAAATCTTCCAGCTTGTCTAAAATTTCAGAATCTAATGTACCATCTTCTATTCCTGGATGTTCAAGTTTAGATGGAACTGATAATGCTATCATTTCAAATATATATTGCGATACATTGACTTGATATTCATCTTGAGGTAGTGTTAGTATCTCAGGATTATCATCATTAAATTCATCTCCAAACTTCACTACCAATCTTAACTTTCCCTCTAAAGGTAAATCAAAATTTTCGCTTGTAACATCACAAACAACATTAGCTGCACCTGTAAAACTTAAGTTTAACTCCATAAAAGTTGAATTTTTTGACAAATCAACTCTAACATCAAACTTTGCTTCGTTAAATTCTAAAAAATCATAAAGCTCAAAGAACTTCCCAGTAATTTCGTAGTCAAACCTATGCTCTCCGGTTTTTAAACCCACGAAAGGTATGTTGTATATATTCAACTCTTTCATTATCTGTCATTTGTTTGAGCGTGCAAAAATAAAAATATTTTTTATAACTACACAGTCTTTTGTGATTTTTTTTGTCTGCTATCGATAGTTTTTTGTTTTTGCAACACATTACGTGTAAGGTAATTATACTCTGCTCGCAATTTATATATGTCAATTGCATTAAGCACAGCCTGCTCAAACGACTTATAATCGGCAACTCCTTTACCTGCAATTTCATATGCAGTACCATGATCGGGCGATGTACGTATTTTCACCAAACCGGCAGTATAATTAATACCTTGGTTAAACGAAATGGTTTTAAAAGGTATAAGTGCCTGATCGTGATACATACCCAAAATGGCATCGAAATTAGTATAATTGTCTGTTCCGAAAAACCCATCGGCAGCATAAGGTCCGAAAACCAAATTACCTTCTTCAAACAATTCTTTCACCACAGGTTTTATCACCTCTTCTTCTTCCAATCCAATAACTCCTTTATCTCCATTATGAGGATTAAGCCCTAAAATAGCGATTTTCGGCTTAGGAATTCCGAAATCTTTTATCAAAGTTTCGTTAATTATAGCAACTTTCGACCTAATTAACTCCTTTGTAATATATTCCGAAATTTTATTTACCGGCACATGTCCAGTAACTACACCAACTCTAAAATCATCGGCAACCATAAACATTAAGCTATCGCCATTAAATGCATCGGCTAAAAACTCAGTATGTCCCGGAAATTTAAATTCCTCCGATTGTATGTTGTTTTTATTTATTGGAGCAGTAACTAAAACATCAACTTCCTCAATTCTTAAAGCTTCAGTTGCAGCAACTAACGATTTATACGCATACTCTCCTGCTTCCTTAGTTTCTTTACCAAACTCTACATTAACAGCCTCTTCCCAAACGTTTACAACGTTAAACTTATTATCAACAGCATTAGATGCATGATCTATTGCATTTATTGGCACATTAATTTTCAATATTTTTTTCTGAAAATTAACAACCTTAGCCGATGCAAACAAAATTGGAGTACAAAAGTCGAAAATTAAATTATTCTCGAAAGTTTTTAATACAGTTTCTAATCCTATTCCGTTAAGATCTCCAACCGAAATACCAATTCTTATTTTTTCGTTACCCATTACTTAAGATTCTTCATAAAATTATACAACAATCTTACCCCCACTCCTGTTCCTCCTTTCGGACGGTACGAACTTTTAGCATCTAAAAATGCAGGTCCTGCAATATCAAGGTGCAACCAAGGATAATCAGTAAAATGCTCTAAAAACTTACCTGCAGTAATCGATCCAGCATCTCTACCACCAATATTTTTTAAATCAGCAATATCCGACTTAATCAACTCAGCATACTCCTCCCAAAAAGGCAAAGCAGCCAAACGCTCGTAAGTATCATTTCCAGCTTCAATCATGGCATTATAAACACCTTCTTTAGCAGTTCCCATTGATGCAATTGCAAGTGGCCCAACCGCTACAAGTGCAGCACCGGTAAGTGTTGCTAAATCAACAACAAACTCAGGATCATACTTTTTAGCATACGATAAAGCATCGGCCAAAACCATACGTCCTTCAGCATCGGTATTTAAAACCTCAACAGTAGTACCATCGTACATTTCAACAACATCTCCAGGCGCATAAGCCTCGTTACCAGGGCGGTTATCGGTTGCAGGCACTAAAGCCACAACATGCACAGGTAATTTATTTTTGGCAATGGCAGTAATAGCTCCAATTACGGCAGCAGCTCCTCCCATATCCGATTTCATAGTATCCATTGCTGTTGACGGCTTTAAACTCAAACCACCAGTATCGTAAACAATACCTTTACCAACAAAAACAATTGGCTTTTTGTTTACCGAATTTTCCGATTTATACTCCATAACAGTAAATGTTGGAGGCGTAAAACTTCCTTTATTTACAGCTAATAAACCACCCATTTTTAACGATTCAATTTTTTGTTTATTAAAAACATCAACCTTAAAACCGTACTTATCTCCAAGCTCTTTTGCTTGTTGTGCAATATCTTCGGCATCTAAAGCCGAAACAGGCTCGTTTACCATTGTACGAGCAATATTTGTTGCTTCGGCAATGTTCTCAACCTCTATTATTTCTTCCGATGTAAGCCCATAAACTTTAATATTAGCAAGTTTATTTTGCTTTTTATCTTTGTCTTTAAAATATTTTATAAACTGATAGTTACTCAATAATATTGATTCTAAAGCAGCTTTTGTATATTCCGAATCAGCAAAAAAACTAATTACCTCAACAGTATCTTGTTTCTTTTTATTTAAACAATCAGTTGCGTTAGAACTTAATTTACGTAAACTTTCAATTGTCATATACCCCAAATCTTTTTCTTTCGGAGCCAATATTATTTTAACCTGATTAAAAGTACTTAACTGAATAAGTTCCTCTTTATCTTCAATTTGTTTATTTACAAATGCTTTTTCATCGTTAGATAAAAACTGACAATTTGAAATATCTTCTTTTTTCGAAACCAAAATAATCAAATTTGATTTTTCGTTCGGATTCGTATTTATCGTTATATTCATGTTATAAATTTTAGTATCGATGTATAAAAAATATCACTTTTGATAAAACAAAGGTATAAAACCAACTCGACAATTATGTATATTATTATAATAATGCAAGGCTTACTCACGAAAACCATTAACAAGCAGTTAGTAACAATAATGATTTTTACAGCTTTATTTCAACTATTAAATTAAAATTTGGCTCTACTCTTATTTGTGTAGAAAATATATTTTAGGAAAATGTAATATTGAACGTAATCACCGAAATGAAATAAAAAAGATGAAGCTGATATACTTATATTAACTAAAATAACATCATCTTAACATTTAACAAAAAACTTTAGGCTCCGCTCAATGCAACAATCATTCCACAATATTATTGGTAATGTCTAAAAATTTAACGGAATATTAAAGTACACAACTTAGATTAAATAATATTTATTCAGAATTGATTGTGTTTATATATTCCCTAAAATATATAGTTTTTTATTTACTCGTTCACTTTAAATTTTGCAATAATACTTATACCAATAACTAAACTCTTTTATTAAATTTGAAAAACTAATTTTACTACAAACTCCGTATCTGTTGCAATATCAATATTACTTACATGAAAAAATTAATACTTATACTCTGCATATTATTATTTACAGTTACCACTTACGCTACCCACAACCGAGCGGGAGAAATTACATACGAACAAATTGGCCCGCTAACCTATAAAGTAACTATTACAACATATACAAAAGCCGAAGCTCAGGCCGACAGATGTGGACTTGAAATTAGTTGGGGAGATGGGCTTACTGATAGCTTAGCTAGAAGCAATGGATTTCAGGGACCTTATGGATGTAACCATTACGGACAAATGATTGATGCTAACATTAAAAAAAACATATATATAGGTACGCATACATATCCATCGGCAGGAACTTATGTACTTTCAATGATGGATGTTAACAGAAACCAGGGAGTTTTAAACATTCCTAATTCGGTAGAAGAACCTTTTTATATTGAGTCGGTTATAAAAATAACTAGCGGAATGGAATACAACAATTCTCCTGTTCTGCTAAATCCTCCTATCGATTTTGGTTGCATTAATACTCCATATATACACAACTTGGCCGCTTACGATGTTAATGGCGATAGTTTAAGTTATAAATTGGCAAATTGTAGAGGGCAGGATGGAATTGAAATAACAACAACATACGCATCAAAATACAACCTTGATAAAATTATGGTTGATAAGAGTGGTACTATTTTTTGGAACACGCCAATTTTAAGTGGAGTTTACAACATTGCAGTTGAAATTACAGAACACCGAAAAGATAAAAATAACGGTAGATGGATTGCAATAGGCAAAATTTTAAGAGACGTACAAATTGATGTTACTGCTTGTAATAATACTCCACCAACAATTAACACCGAAACTAAATATTGTATAGTTGGAGGAGAAACTTTAACTTTTAAAGCACTTGCCAACGATGCAGATGGCGACAATATTAGCTTTAAAGCAGTAGGTGGTGTGTTTTTAACTGACCCACCAGCCGAATTTAAAAAATTGACAAATACACCCACTCCAGTAAATGGAACTTTTACGTGGAAAACCACAAGCGAAATTGCAAGATATTCGCCTTATTATTTAACATTAAAAGCCAACGACTACCCCACCGATCAACACAACAATCCAATACAAGGTATATCAACACAAAAGGTGGTAGAAATAAGAATTCAATCGCCTGCAGTAATATTAAATTCGGTTAAACAAACATTAAAACACCCAACCTTCGATTTAAATTGGACTAAACATAGCAGTAGTAAAACCGAAAAATATAAAATATACAGAAAAAGCTTTTCGGGAGAATACGAGAGATCAGATTGTAAACCAGGATTACCACAAAATTCGGGATATGAATTGATAAAATCAATAAACAAAAGCCAAACAACTTATAAAGATGATAGCGAGAATCTTAAAATTGGGGTAAAATATTGCTACATAATTACTGCAGTAATGAAAGATGATTTAGAAAGTATTGCATCGAACTACATTTGTGCAACTCTTAAAAAAACATTACCTATATTAACCAATATCAGCATTGAAAACACAAGTCACTCTGTTGAAACTGTTGGTGAAATTTATGTGGCGTGGTCTAAACCTACAAAAATTGACGAAAAAGTTTATCCGGGTCCGTATCAGTATAATCTAATGCGAAGCCCTATAAATGATGATTATAATTTTGGAGAAGTTGCTAAAATGTATTCTTTAAACGACACCACATTTACTGATGAAAATATGGATACATACAGTAACAAATTCCTTTACAGAGTTGACTTGTACGATTTATCAAACAGCACTGCAACTTACATGGGTAGTTCTCCAACTGCTTCATCTCCGTACTTAAATATTACAATTGGCAATAAAAAACTATATCTCGAAATTGAAAAAAATGTGCCTTGGCATACCGACTCTATTATTTATTATAAGGAAATTGGGGAGTCTATGGTTTTTGAAGAAATTGGAAGAACTAAAGATAAAGGCTTAGTTGTAGAAAATTTAACAAATGGAACAGAATACTGCTTTAAAGCCAAAACGGTTGGTACATATAATACAAAAGGTATTATTTCGCCAATTTACAACAACTCTCAAATTGCATGTGCATCTCCAAACTTAAAAGAATTGCAATGCCCTCCCGAACTTAAATACATTAAAGATTGTGCATTTAGCCGACATTTATTAGAATGGAGTAACCCAAATAATACTTGTTACGACAATATTATTGGGTACAACATTTATCATACCCCTCCCGAATCAGACAAATACACACTATTTGAATATATAAAAGGAGAAAACAACACATCGATAAATTTAAGCGGAATGTATAATATTTCGGGATGCTATTATATTACTGCTATTGATACATTAGGTAACGAAACCAAACCGAGTAATATTGAATGTTACAGTAGTTGCGAAAAACTAATATTACCAAATGTTTTTACACCAAACGGTGATGGAATTAACGATATTTTTCGTCCGATATGGGATAGAAATATATCGAGCATGAATTTTGCAAATGTAAGTGAGTTTAATATTGAAGTATTTGGAAGATGGGGAAATACAGTGTTTTCAACAACAAACTCTAATATAAATTGGGATGGCACAAATCAACAAACCGGAAAACTTTGCTCAACGTCAGTTTATTATTATGTTTGTACTTTCTTGCAGGTTGACGAAAACAATAGCAAGCCAACAAAAATTGAACTTGTTGGATACATACACTTAATAAGATAATTACAGCCTAAATTTGTAACACAACAATACGCTGATAACTAAAATTTAATAAATATGTTTACCGGAATTATTGAAGAAGTAGCTAAAGTTACTAAGCTTGAAAAAGAACAAGAAAACTTACACATAACAGTTGAATGCTCTTTTACTAACGAGTTAAAAGTTGATCAAAGTGTAGCTCACAATGGAGTTTGCTTAACAATTGTAGATATTAAAGATAACGAATATACTGTTACTGCAATTTTAGAAACTCTTGAAAAATCGAGTTTAGGAAAGTTAAAAGTAGGTACTGAAGTAAACTTAGAAAGAGGTATGACTTTAGGAGAAAGACTTGACGGACACATTGTTCAAGGTCATGTTGATCAAACTGCTGTTTGTACTGAAAAAAGAGAAGCAGATGGAAGTTTTTACTTTGCTTTCGAATACGATAAAACTCAAGGAAACCCAACTATAGAAAAAGGTTCGGTAACTATTAACGGAACAAGCCTTACGGTAGTTAATTCGGGAGTTAACACTTTCGAAGTAGCTATTATTCCTTTTACAATGGATCACACAAACTTCGGAACAATGAAACCAGGAGATACTGTAAATCTTGAATTTGATGTAATTGGTAAGTACGTTGCTAAGTTAATGGCACAACGTGGCTAATAGTTAATCGTAAAAAATTAAAATTAAAAAAGGGAATTACTACTTCATAGTAATTCCCTTTTTAATTTTG